>NZ_JAUBRI010000194.1:0-1102 GCF_036701795.1 Microcoleus sp. N9_A1 | reverse complement strand
AAAAAACATATCTATGTAACAAAACATTAAGTTACCTAATTGGAGTTAAACTTAAGACGTTGTGTAGTGTAGTTTCCCCTTTGTCCTCTAACTTCTACTCCATGAATTACGGCGTCGGCGAGTTCTAACTCATCATCAAACATTTGTCCTGCCAATTCATCTTTTTTAATGTGTTGCCACTCCAATTCAATGGGGTTCATTTCCGAACAATACTTGGGCAAAAAGAAGATATATAAACCTTGATTTTCCCAATGCGGCCATAACTCTTGGACTTCTTTACATCGGTGTATTGGGCCGTTGTCTTGTACGATTACTCTCCGTCGTCCAATCTCCGCAGCTTCCTGGGCTTCTCGTTCCATCATTTTGATATAAGCTTTTCGATCAATACCCCCAATTGCTAAACCGTAAACAAAACTTATTTCTGGTTGAAGAAGTCCGACAATACTTAGTCTGCGACCACGCCGTTTCGTTTGTTCCAACCGTTTTTGCTCACCTATTTCGTAATAAGTATAGCCAGGTTCACTCCACGCACAAAATCCTGATTCATCTAAATACTTTAAGTCAATCCCTCCCGCCGCTGCCTCTAATTGCAACATATCTAAGTCGGATTGCTTCGTTTCTTGTACTATGGGGTCTTGTTTTCCTTTATGACTTTTTCTAGCCCGTTTCCAAATAAACCTTTTTTTTTAGTATCCGTCTTAATCGATCGGCACTTAGTTTAACAGAACGTTCTTTTTCTAATTTCTGGACTAATTGAAGACTGTTATATGTACGTGGTTCGTTTTTGAGGCATTCTTTTAAAAACTCTATATCTGACTCTTTCCACTTGGGTTTTGCCCCTCGACCAGGCGATTCCCAAAGCCCTTCCATGCCTAGATGCGACCATTTATGTAAAACCTCTCTCACTGTTTGTGGAGTCCAGTTAAAATGAGCCGCTATTTTTTCAACGTACCAGCCATGTGCATTTAATCTAATTACTTCTGCTCGATCTTTGACTTTTTGTGGAACATCCGCAATTCTCAGTTCTAATAGAGTTTTGTCTTGTTGTTGAGTCAGGAATACCCTTAATCTAGCGCCCATATATTGAGTTACCTCAGTAAAT
>NZ_JAUBRI010000021.1:21102-100353 GCF_036701795.1 Microcoleus sp. N9_A1 | reverse complement strand
GGAAACTACACTACACAACGTCTTAAGTTTAACTCCAATTAGGTAACTTAATGTTTTGTTACATAGATATGTTTTTTCCCGCCTACCTACTTAACTATTTCTCGATTTATCAAGCAGCTTTTTCTACAAAAAACTTTAGCCGTTTTAACCACTTCTGCCAGTAGTCGAGAAATTGTTCCCGTCCAACACAAATATTTCCGTATCTTCGCCCAGAAGAGCCACAACAATCAAAGCCTTAACAATTTTAGCGGCAAACAAAGTTTCACTCTAAGTAAGTCGGTGGAAAAATTCATAATTATGTAAGGAAATATTAAGGGGTGCGCTCTGAGTTAAAGTGTAACTGCTCACCGCAAATTTGTTGCGGTGAGCAGTTACGACAAATGGCTACAACCTAATTATGAACTATGAACGGAATCTCTCCTTCTTCAGGGGAAGAGTTCCTCAATAAATAGACAGTCCGTTAAACCCTAGGCGATCGTATTCCTCCTAAACAGAAAAGAGTGGACTCTTTTCTAAGATCCACTCTCTGTTAAACTCTCTTAGGGCTAGCTTGAACAAGCTAGAGTTAAGTCCTTACTTTACCTAATCCTTAATGATTCTCTTGTCATGAATGACCACTTGATCCTTGAGTTCAGGAGTGCCGGAGATGTGAATATCCGTATCCATATTTTCCTCGGTGGATTCGGCTAGATATTGGGCAGATGACTTAACATCCTGCCCTGCACGTTTAGCAGATTCGGCTGCATTTTGGGATGATGATTTAAAATCATGCGCTGCACCTTGAGGAGATGGGGTTGCATTCTGGGCAGAGGATCTAAAATCAGGCACTGGAGGTTTAGCAAATTCGGCTGCATTTTGGGCAGATGATTTAAAATCATGCGCTGCACCTTGAGGAGATGGGGTTGCATTTTGGGCAGATGACTTAACATCCTGCTTAAACTCCTGCGCTGCACCTTTAGCAGATTGAGCCGCATTTTGGGCAGATGACTTAACATCCTGCTTAACATCCTGCGCTGCATCTTTAGCAGATTCGGCTGCATTTTGGGCAGATGACTTAACATCATGCGCTGCACCTTTAGCAGATTCGGCTGCGCTTTGAGCAGATGACTTGATTGATTCGGCTGCACTCTTTCCAGATGACTTAAGCGATTCGGCTGCACTTTTTATAGATGGCTCCACTGCCTTCGCTGTATCTTTTACAGTTGATCTAAGATCCTGAGTTGCACCCTCAATTTCCTGAGCTACAGCTTTGACAGAAGGCTTAACTTCCTCAGCCGTACTCTTAATAGAGTCCGCTGCACTTTGTATAGAAGGCTTGACACCTTCGACTGTCTGCTTGACTGAATCTTTTACTTCTCTAATCGTAGGTTTGACTTCCTCGGATGCACTCTTGACTGCATCTACTACAGAAGGCTTGGCTTCTCTAACTGTCTCATTGACAGATTCGGCTATACCTTTAATCGAAGGCTTAGTTTCCTCAACAGTCTCCTTGACTGCTTCTGCTGTAGCTTTGATAGATGGTCTAACTTCCTCAGCAGTTTCCTTTACTACTGTCCCTAGCTCTTCTACAGTGTGTGTAATACCGTCTGCTACGCTGTGTGCTGCATCCCCTAAATTATCTACAGCACGGTTAACAGTATCAGCAGTACCTTTACCAATCATAGCGCCCGCAACTGAGCCTGCTACAGCACCAAGAATTCCTCCAGAGCGAGCACCGAGTATACCACCAACTGCTGCTCCAGCTATCCTCGCACCAATGCCTGAGCCTGATGATTGATCTTCCTGTGATTCTGCATTTTCGTTAGTCTGAGCCTGAATCTGCTGGTTTTCGCTATTGTCAACATTCTTTTCTTGGAAGTCAGGATTGGCTTCCGGCTTGTTAAAAGGCTGCTTATTATCAGTCATAAGATATCCTTGGCTATTAGTGCTACATTTACTAGGCTAACTATATACTTCTCCGAAAATCTACTGCCTAAGAACTAGATTTTGACTGTTACTTAAGAAGTAGATTCTTAAAAATACTGACCACTACGGCGCTAGCGACTCGCTGTTCATTCGACATTGAAGAAGCTGGAGGCGCGCGTTAGCGAAGCCCTCAAAGAGGATCGCATATCTGGCACAGTCTTAGCTTAGCCAGCAAAAAAAAATAATATATACAGGATTGTTTAAGTAGTTAAGCAAAATTAATTACATAATTATCTCCAAATCCTTTAAGAATTCTTTCTACAGATGAAACAAGAGATGGCCAGCTAGAGTAGGCATCTATTTCGAGCCATTGATATTTAATAAACCGCCACAAAATCTCAATTAAATTCAATTCAGGTGAATAAGTAGGCAATTCAAATATAGTTAAACCGCGTTCTTTCCATTCTTCAATTTTCTCGAAAATGGCATTGCTAGTATGGATAGAAGCTTGATCTAGTACAATAACTGTTGGCCGCTCCACCACAGCAAAGAAAGTATCTATGCAGGCTATGATTACATCAGAATTAATAGTCTGCTCTGAAACATAAGCATGAAGAGTGTTTTGCCGATTCATGATTCCCCAGACATTTAAACGCTTTGTTCTACGACTATAAATTGACAAACATTCACCAATATCTTGCCATCCATAAGGGACACAAGGAATGCCACAAAATCCGGACTCATCCAAATAGTATAAATCAATTTTTCCCTCATCTTCTAATTGTTTTAATTCTGACAACTTTTCTTTTTTTTCCTTGTATTCTATGGGGTCTGGCTTGCCGCCAACACCTCGACGCATCCTATGCCAACTCATCTTTTTTTTTATTATTCTCTTAATTGTTTCTGTACTTATATTAACAGACCATTCTTTTTTGATTTTTTGTACTACTTGCTTTAATTGTTTGGGTTGCAATTTTACCCAGTCTCTAATTTGATCTGATTGTGCGGAATTAAATGTTTTTTTTCTGCCTCTACCTGGTTGATATAATCCGAGCATTCCCTCATCTTCCCATCGATTCAACCAGTTATACATAGTAGACCTCTTGCAAAAAAGATATATGTTATAATTAGAGGTTTTAAATTTAATCCCCTACAGCTAACTCATAATTGTAAATTGCTGACAACAAATTACAACGCAGACCATAACGGCGGCGGCGATTCCGATAACGACTCGACAATATTTTAAAAATTTTGAGACTCCGATTAACGTGTTCTATTACAATTCGCTCCTGTGCTAAAACTCGATTGTAGTCTTTTTCTATTTGAGAAAGTTTCCCATTTTTAGGTTTCTTTCTAGGGATATAACTATTGGTGTGATAGTCCTTTATCCCTTGATAGCCACTATCTTGTAAGCTATTGGTAGCGGGATGAAAATGAACTTTACTTTTTTTGAATAAGTTAAAGTCATGGCAATGCCCTGGTCCAAAAGCAGTGCAAATAATTTCTCTTGTCTCTTGATTAATTACCAATTGAGTTTTTAGAGTATGACATTTTTTTTTGCCTGAGTAATATCTTTTCTGTTTTTTTTTGGGTCGTTCAATCGCTGTTTCTGTGACATCCATCACCACGAACTCTGGATAATCAGAGTTTTTTAGTAATGCTTTCTTCCCAGGAATACGGAACTTTCCCGTTTTCATTAAAGTTGATTCGATATCAGTTACAATTCGGCAAATAGTTGATTCAGATACTCCCCAATTTGTCCCGATATGAAAATATGTTCGATATTCTCGCCAATATTAATCGGCGACTAAGACCTGTTCTTCGAGAGTTAGGATAGTGCGACGCCCTCTTCTGTCTTTAGGGTTTTCTACAGCAAAGCTTTCTAAGGCATTAACCATTGCTTTTAGGGTTTCAATCTTGATACCAAATCTACGTTGAAATTGATCGGGTTTCAAATTTAAGTAAGATTGATTTTTCATGATTTAGTTATTTTGTAACGACCAACAGAGCTTTCTAGCATTTTATCCTGTTTCTAGCAAGACAAGAGTGCAAATAAGTCAGAAGTTGGGATTCAACCAATTTTCAGTAAAACCTTTAATTATATCATAAAACTATTTTGCAAGAGGTCTATTCTTATAACTAACTTTAAAAATTTTCATTAAATTTTCATTCTTGATATTTTGTGAAGCCAAAATTAAAAAATGTGCTCTTTGGCGCACTTGATGATGTCTGCTTTCGCGATAAATTCGGTTTAGCAATTTTAAGGAAAGTGGGTTAATATCTCGAAGTAAAAACATATAAAACCTCTTTGAACACAACTTGATATTTTTTATTATATCATATTAGTTGTTTGTGTAATTAGTTTTGTTTGACTACTTAGTGATTAAATGATTAATAAATATTCTAAAAAAATGTGGAGAACCAGCTTATAACTTAACGTCTCAAAAAAATATTATATATATATATTAAAAATATTTAACTATTAAATTATTGAATTAAGTGATTTGTTTGGTAGACGTTGCTGATTTACGGTAGGAAAGGCTAAATATGCAAGTCATAGAAACCAGTATCCACAAAAATTCGGGATTTTCAACTGATTTTTTTCATACCCTGATTAAGCAACGCCAGATTTTGGAGTGATCTAACTCACGAGGAGAGCTCTTTGAACAGCAAATTGACCGCTTTAGCCACAGACGCGCGATCGCACTTACGTGTAATTGGGCATAAGTTCGATCGCCCTCAACAAACTGAACACAATCCAATTACTACCGGATCGTCACTCAAAGTACCCGATATCGACTACAGTAAACACAAAATATTATTGGCGGTGATTTGAGTGATTGAGAGTTTAGCAACAGGAATCGCAGCAGCAGGTTCGCTGCTAGCATTGGGCGGATTGGGCCTAGAGTTGAACTATCGCCGGACTGGAAGTGCAAATAAACTAGAACTTACAGCCGGAGAATGGCACTTAGCCATAAACGAACCCAATCGCTATCTTTTAGTCGGGGAAATGGAATTCCGCAACCTGACACAGCGGTTCGAGGTGATGTTGCCGGAAGTGCGCGCACAGGTGAAACTGCTGTCAGACGCAAGTTTGGATGGCGTGACTTTCCAGACAAAAGTGATTCCTTGTCACAAAGACGCAAAAGCCCGATCGGACGATTACTGGTTCGGCTATATTGTAAAAGCCCAAAAAACCACCAAAATCAAAGTTTCTGTAGACATTCAAGGGCAAGATTTAACCAAATTGCAGTCAGCTTGGGTGCAAATACATTTCGTCACCTACGGCCCCGGCGGGCGCATCCCCAAAATCCGCAACGTAGTAGTCCCGCTGCAATTTCCCAACTCGGACACCGTACCCGTCGCCCGCAATGTCGGAGTTGCCGAAGTTTTGCCGATTCGCACCCACATACTGGCGGAATTAGACGATCCCGTCGAAATTGTCAAGCGCTACGTGCTGCCGCGCGCCCAGAAAGGCGATATTGTCGCCCTTGCAGAAACTCCCCTAGCTTTGATGCAGGGACGCTACCACCATCCCAGCGAAGTTAAACCCGGATGGGTAGCAAAGCGAGTTTGTTTGTTTTTCTTGCCGATGTCGAGTTTGGCCACGGCTTGCGGAATGCAAACTTTGGTGGATGTAGTGGGGCCTTGGCGCGTAGTTGCAGCATTTGCGATCGGCTCAGTAGCTAAAATATTGGGTAAACCGGGAGTCTTTTACCAACTAGCAGGGGAACAAGCAAGGCTAATCGACGACGTTACCGGGACTTTGCCTCCCTTCGACCAATTTATTGTGCTTGGCCCGGACAATCCGCAGCAAGTTGTAGAAGAAATTCAACGAGAAACTGGACTTGCGGCGGCGATCGTAGACGCTAATGACTTGAAAGCAGTTAAGATATTAGCAGCGACCTCCGATTTATCGGTAACATTCTTAGAGCAAGCCTTGCGAAGCAACCCCGCCGGGAATGGTGACGAGCGAACACCGGTCGTTGTAATTCGACCTCTGCCACAAAAATCTTGAGTTGAAAACAGAAAATTAAAAATTCAAAAAGATGATTTGAAATTTTTAATTTTCGATCGAGCGAGAAAGGGAGAAGAATCAAAAGTTATAAGTTTTGAACTCAAAATTTACCCATTCAAAACTCAAAACTTCTCTAACTCTTCCCCTTTCGGAATTTTTATTTTTAAATTTCCCTTCTCCACTTGTATGCTATGACTTCATTTCCCTCCCAAAACCAAAACCAGGTTGTGATTCGCCCGTTTCAGTATCGCGACATTGAGGTGATGGAACAACTGTGCGCGGAAACAGCCGAAGAGCCAGAAAAACGCAAGGGTGCAAGCTGCGACTTGGTACTAGGTAAAAAGTTGCAGCAGATTCGTCGCTGGTACGGACTGCTAAAGATTTTTAGCTTGTTTCCCAACCCTTGTCAGTCCCTGTTCCGTGCCCATGTTGCCGAAGAAGAGGGGAGCGTTAAGGGCATAATTCAGATTTCTCCTTTCAACCGCACCCGCAGCACTTGGCGGATCGATCGCATCGGAGTAGACCCAGAAGCCCGCAGCAAAGGCATTGGTTCCATGCTGCTGCGGTACTGCTTTGAGGCAGTCTGGGAGGCGCGGACGTGGCTGTTGGAAGTGAATGTCGGTGACACAACTTCCTTGGCTTTGTATCGGCAAAACGGGTTTCAGCCTTTGGCCCAGATGACATACTGGACGATCGCCCCAGAACGCCTTCAAGAAATGGCCTCAGCGACCCCAGATTTGCCCAACCTGCTGCCGGTCAGCAATGCCGACGCTCAGTTGCTGTATCAACTCGATACCGCATCTATGCCCCCTCTGGTGCGCCAAGTATTCGATCGGCACATTCAAGACTTCAAAACCAGTTTTTTCGGCGCTTTAGTCGAAGGTGCCAGACAGTGGCTGGGCAAAACCGAGGTAGTCAGCGGCTACGTGTTTGAACCGCAGCGCAAAGCCGCGATCGGCTATTTTCAGGTGCAGCTATCCCGCAACGGCCACCAACCGCACGTCGCCCAGTTGACTGTACACCCAGCCTACACTTGGCTGTACCCAGAACTGCTGTCCCAGATGGCGCGCCTCGTTCAAGATTTCCCGGCTCAAAGCCTGCAACTGGCTTCCGCTGACTATCAACCGGAACGGGAAGCTTATTTAGAACAATTTGGAGCACTGCGTCTGGAACACAGTTTGCTGATGTCTCGATCAGTGTGGCACAAATTGCGCGAGTCCAAGTTGGTCTCTCTCGAAGGACTCCAGCTATCAGAGATGTTGCAAAGCTTCCAGCCAACTCGCAAACCCGTACCCGGCCGGATGTCCTGGCTCGGCCCGATGGCTGGGGAAGCCACAGCCGGGCCCGCGTCGTCAGAGATTAAGCCCTTTTTGGTGGACTCAGGAAACGGTCAAGGGAATCAAGTTAACCCCTTGAACTCCCAGAATTCTGAATCGGCAGCAACAGATGGCAGCAGCATTGTGCCTCCTTATTTGCCGGAATTGCCTCAAGACGGCGACTCGCAAGAGTAAAACTTAATTCTTGATATGATGTCCGCTCAATTACGAGCAATAAAAACGGTTTGAGCGTTCGGACTTTAGTCATCATTATCAAATGACTAAAGTCCTCACAACAAACCGAACAAACTCAACTTCTTCCATTCTTCCTTCGCGTGCTAGCGCTTACGCGCGGCTTCGCCTAACGCGTCTTCGCGGTTCGTTAAAAAAAATATTCCGGTAAGAAAGAAGTAAATCTAAAATCTAAAATCTAAAATCTAAAAATCTAAAATTGATTAATGTCCAACGATAAATTATGGATTTCAGCTCTGGGATTAGATATCGGCCTCAAACGAGTCGGCATCGCCGGGTGTGACGGCACCGGTTTAATAGCTACGGGCATTACAACACTGGTACGATCGTCCTTTGATCGAGACGTAGCTTATCTCCGAGAGCTCGTCCGAGAGCGGAGAGTGCAAATTTTAGTGGCCGGCTTGCCTTACTCCCTGAGCGGAGAATTAGGGGCCCAAGCCCGACAAGTGCAGAAATATGCGAATCGCATCGCCACAGCTTTAGATCTCCCCCTAGAATACGTGGACGAGCGCCTGACTTCGGTTGAGGCACAGGAATTGATGAAAGCAGCAGGGATTTCGCTGTCCCAAAATAAGGGTGCGATCGATCGCAAAGCAGCGGCCCTGATTTTGCAGCAGTGGCTAGACGAGCGGAGGCAAAATATCTGTGCCCTTCCCAATCCTTGATAGCTTGTAACAGAGGCATGATATCCTGGTTGTGCAAGTTTGCTACGCACACCTGTAACCCTTGACAAACTGGAGAAAATTCTGCTGTACCCTTGGTACTGAAGAAGCACAAAATCGTGATTTGTCCTCAGTGTCGCTTGCGGACTCGACTGAGATTTGAACGCTGCACTCCTCGCCTGTGGAAAAGGCCGCGAGTCTCGCGGTTTAAGCTTGTGGACTGGCGATAGTCGCTCACTTAGCCAGAATATCGCCACGAAAATTCCCAATTGTCAAGCCAACGTTACTGAATTATTGACGGAAAACTAAGATACACGCGATGTCCTCATCCCCATACCGCAAAAAAGAGAATGGCAATTCCCACGAAGAGTCCGTCACCCTGACGGATGAAGTTGGGCGATCGCTGACTTGCAACATAGAATATTCTATGAACCTAGAAGATCAAGAATACGCTTTGCTGCTTCCGATCGACTCACCCGTAGAAATTTTTACCTGGCACGGAGACGATAACGACGAAGCAGCAATTCCTGTAGAAGACGAGACCGAAATTGACAAAATTTTTGATACAGCTAGAGTTGTGCTGCAAGAGCAGAACTTGACGCTCCGACGCACAGCGGTGACGCTGACTGTGGTTGGCGAATTGCCGGAATTTCCCGAAGAGGATATGGCATCCGATGTCGATCCAGATGAGGAGTCGGATTTCGAGGAGCTGATGTGGCTGACCAGTTTCTACCACGAAGAACAGGAATATGCGATTTATACGCCTCTCGACCCGTTCTTTATCTTGGCTAGAATGAATGACGACGGCAAGCCAGAATTGCTCTCGGAAGAAGAGTTCCAAAGGCTGGAACCGATGTTACCTATGCTGGAAGACCAGTTCTTTGACGAGCTTGATTAGATATTAATTGCAGGCATAAGGCCTGATGGCAAAAAGCAGAAGTTTTTACTATTTTATAAAAAAGTAAACTGCTCGCCCGATCGAACTTTTTCGAGATGGCACTTCTGCCTTCGCGATCGGGCTTTTGAATGGGATCGCGTGAATTGGGTCTTTTAAAAGGCTTGTATCCGTAACTTTTCGGTCATCAATCGCAGGTCATCAGTCATTAGTCGCTAGTTAATCGCCACTTATCCAGGACAACGGACTATGAATAAAGAACAAATGACAAAAGGCAGCGCACGCGAGAGCCAAAAAGGTACTCCGCAAGTCTCTAAATGGTTGTTTTATCTGGCGTTGCTGCCGGCAATCTGGGGAGTTGGCGCTTGGCAGGGCTGGGCTTGGTGGAGCTGGGCTTCGGCGCCGCCTAAAATAGCTGAAACGTCAACTTCCCCGGCAGAGGATGCTGCTGTTTCTATCCAAATCCCGGAGGGTACTCCCAGTCAAAAAATCGGCCGGGATTTAGAGGCCGCAGGGTTGATTCGATCGAGCTCGGCATGGAATATGTGGGCCCGCTGGCTGACTCTGCAAAACCGCGAGGGAGGTTTTCAAGCAGGAACTTACCAACTGTCGCCGACTCAGCCCCTGAGTGCAGTTGCTGAAAAAATTTGGAAGGGCGAAGTCGTACAGCAGAGTTTCACGATTCCAGAAGGGTGGTCGCTGCAACAAATGAGCGCTTATTTTGAAGCGCAAGGTTTTTTCCCGGCTAAGGATTTTATGGCGGTGGCGAGTCAAGTTCCCTACGCGCAGTACCCTTGGTTACCGAGTGGCCTGCCTCACTTGGAAGGTTTTTTGTACCCGGATACTTATCAGCTAGACGGCGATGCAATTAGTCCGCAAGCTGTCATTAAGCAAATGCTCGGTCGTTTCGAGCAGTTGGCTTTGCCGATATATCAAAAAAATCAGAAGAATACTAAGCTGGATTTGAAAGAGTGGGTGACGCTGGCGAGTATTGTGGAAAAAGAGGCTGTGGTGGCGGGCGAGCGCAATCTTATTTCTGGGGTATTTAACAACCGTCTGAATAAGGGTATGACCTTGGGTTCTGACCCGACGGTTGAATACGCCCTCGGCATTAGGCAAACGAAGGAGAAGCCTTTGACTTTCAAGCAGGTGGAAACGCCTTCTCCTTACAATACTTATATCAATGTAGGGCTGCCGCCAACTCCGATCGCATCTCCGGGAATAGCAAGTCTGGAAGCGACTCTGACTCCGGAAAAGACAGAATATCTGTATTTTATGGCTCGATACGACGGCACTCACATTTTTAGTCGCACGCAGGCGGAACACGATGCTGCTATTGCTAAAGTTGAGCAGCAGTTGCGATTGAATCCATAGATTGGCAATGACTAATAAAAAAGTAAAAAGTCAAAAGTAACAAAGGAAAAGCCATAATTATTAACTTTTGATTTTTTACTTTTTGACTCTTTAACTCCCAATTTATTATTTTTCAATCTAAAATCTAAAAGCTAAAATCATTATGACTTGGGGTAAACTACTACAGCCTGACTTAGTTTTAGGCAATTCGGTCGTGAATTTAACTGCAGATATTCTGCAGAAATATCAGATTAAAGGATTAGTGTTGGATGTGGACGAAACTCTCGTTCCCATTACGGCAATGAATGCTTCTCCTGAACTCAGTTTGTGGGTGCAAGAAATTAAACCCGTGGTATCGCTATGGTTGGCGAGCAATAATTTAAGTCAAAATCGGATCGGTCGAATTGCTGATTCTTTGAATCTACCTTACATCACGGGTGCTGCTAAACCGTCGCGCCGCAAGTTGCGAACAGCAGTGACGGCGATGAATTTGCCGGTGGAACAGGTGGCGATGGTGGGCGATCGACTTTTTACTGATGTTTTAGCTGGCAATCGTTTGGGTATGTTCACTATTTTAGTGGAACCAATGGTTGATGCTGGCTATGCGCTTCGCAAGTATCCGGTGCGCTCTTTTGAAGTTTGGGTTTCTCAAGCTTTGGGGGCTTCTCTGAAAATTAAAGATTAAATAGGGCATAGGGCATAAGGCATAGGGCATAGGGAATTGGGCATAGGGCATAGGGCATAGGGCATAGGGCATAGGGCATAGGGCATAGGTAACTAATGACAACAAACAACAGTCAACAGTCAACAGTCAACAGTCAACAGTCAACAGACAACAGTCAACAGTCAACAGTCAACAGACAACAGACTAAAACTATTGTTGTTAAAATTGGAACTTCGACGCTGACTCGATCGACTACAGGAAACTTAGCTCTTTCAACTATTGCTGCATTGGTCGAAATTTTAGCTGATTTGCGGCAGCAAGGCCATCGAGTAGTTTTGGTTTCTTCCGGTGCAGTTGGGGTTGGCTGCGCGCGCTTGGGTTTGACGGAACGCCCGCGAAACATTGCTCTGAAACAGGCTGTGGCGGCTGTGGGCCAAGGGCGGCTGATGCGGGTGTACGATGACTTGTTTACTACTCTACAGCAGCCGATCGCTCAAGTATTGCTCACCAGGGGCGATTTAGTGCAGCGTAACGGTTATGTTAACGCTTGCAATACTTTTCAACAACTGCTCAGGTTGGGCGTGATTCCGATCGTCAATGAAAACGATACAGTAGCGGTAGACGAACTCAAATTTGGCGATAATGACACGCTTTCGGCGCTGGTGGCGAGTTTGGTAGAGGCAGATTGGTTGTTTGTACTCACGGATGTCGATCGGCTGTATTCCGCAGATCCGCGCAGCAATCCCGACGCGCAGCCGATCGCCCTAGTCCAAAGTATGGCACAGCTCACAGAATTTCAGGTGCAAACAGGAGATTCCCGCAGCGGTTGGGGAACCGGCGGAATGGTGACAAAAATTGAAGCAGCCAGAATCGCCACTGCATCGGGAGTGCGGACTGTCATCACTGACGGCTGCTTTCCTGGTAATATCGAGAAAATACTTAACGGAGAGTCGATCGGTACTCAATTCGAGCCTCAACCGCGCCCTGTAAACGCTCGCAAACACTGGATAGCTAACGTGCTAATTCCAGCCGGAAAACTATATTTAGATGCGGGTGCTGTCAAGGCAATTTCCCACAGCGGAAAATCGCTTTTAGCTGCGGGTATTGCTCAAGTAGAAGGAGAATTTCAAGCTGATGATTCCGTGCAGTTGTGCGATGCAGCCGGCAAGCAAATTGCTAGAGGACTTGTGAATTATAGCAGTTTAGAATTGAGACAAATCCAGGGCTGCAAGTCCGATAAAATTGCTGAGATTTTAGGCTATGCAGGCGTAGAAACGGCGGTACACCGAGATAATTTAGTAATTGTTTAAACTAACAAATATCGAGACAGTCGATCGGGCAATGAGCGAAGGCAGAAATTGAGGATATTTGCAGCACAGTCTTGCAAGAATTTGTTTGGCTGTGCCGGAATAGCTCGTTCATCGCTTCTGTAAACAGTTCAAATACATTTTGTGCTAATTCTAAAGCTGCTTGGCATTCCGCATTAGTAAGTTTGATCTCTGCTAAAAGTTGCAACATCTCTGGCGTGTTTAAAAGGTAATAATTTTCTAAACCCCCATAACCTCCTCCAAAATCAACAGATTCTTTTTGGTTAATTTGCTGTAATTCCATTACCACTGCTAGCGCCGCCTCAAAAAAAACTTGGGCAGTTCCTTCGAGGACTTCCACTAACACCAGTTTCTGAATGGGAGAGGCTTTCCAAGCGTAGCGTTCGATCACGGAACAAAGCGATCGAGTTTTTTTAGTTTCTTCACCCCAAAGCAGTCTGAAATCGCCGTAACTCATTAATTGGTTTAAGCCCAGTTCCTCTAGGTATTCTAGATAGTCGTGCCAATAATAGTTTTTTTTATAAGTATATTTATTAATGAGTTCCTGAACTTTATTATTACTAGAAGATTCTCGCAGTACATATTTATTTAAATCGCTCAATCCCACAGCCAAAGGAGCGAGTACAGGTGCAAAAATTAGTCGTTGATTCGCGTGAATCTGTTTATTGGCTAGAAAGTCAAACAAGGGCAATTTTGCAAACTCTTGCTTTTTGGGTTCAATGAATCCTACAATGGCTTTCATACTTTTTTCGCCTGAATAGTTGCTGTCAAGATAATCTTCATACCTCCGTTAATTATCTATATTTTCGAGCCTAAATAATTGTGTTTATTATCATACATATTTGTATTTGAGATCATAGGTAAGAGTGTTGGCAGTCACAGTAAATTGTGACTTGTATCATATTATGCCAGAAGTTCGAGCATCTTGTTCGCTAGAGATAAAATGTTCTAAATTTAGATTGCATATTTCAGGCGTTGCTCAAAGCCACCCCACAAGAGTTGGATTATTTATTTACCGATAATTCAAAGGCTGATTAACTTATATAGCAATCCTAAATCATTTGTGAATTTCTTACTCCCTCCCCTTGATAAGGGGAGGGTTGGGGTGGGGTAAAAAGTTTACGACTCCTGCAAGGATTGCTATATGGGCAAGTGAGCATCCTGTTCGCACTGCTAAAAAATGCTTTTTACAAAATCGCGGTGCTCCATGCAAATCAGTCCTAGACGCATAGAAGTCTCGAAACCAGGTTTTTTTGGAGATTCATAGCTGCTCAACAAAAAATTTTCTGAGAAACCCGGTTTCTTTAACCCTAGCTTTTATTGCTTCTTCCCTCTTTTCTCTTCCCTCTTCTTATTCCTTCTTCCTTCTTCCTGCGGTCATAAGCCAATACGGTTCACTTAACACTATTTATACCCCGGAGATCCCCCTCGCATCCCCCGAAAGCAAGGGGGACTTTGAGGGCATTCTTGTCCCCCCTTTTTTAAGGGGGGTTAGGGGGGATCTGTCTTAAGTGAACCGTATTGAGCCATAAGTCTCCAAATGACAATTTCCAATTCTCAGAATTGCCTTTAGGTGCGTTCTGAGTTACTCTATCTTTTGGATCAGTTAACACAATTATAGGAGTTAATCTTGGAACGGACTTTTTTAGCGATTAAGCCCGACGGCGTACAGCGCGGACTCGTCGGCGAAATTATCGGTCGTTTTGAAGGCAAAGGCTTTAAGCTAGTTGGCATGAAGCTAATCACGGCGAGTCGCGAACTTGCCGAACAACATTATGGCGTACATAAAGAAAGACCCTTTTTTGCGGGACTGGTAGACTTCATCACTTCCGGGCCGATGGTGGCGATGGTGTGGGAAGGATCCGGCGTTGTGGCCTCGGCGAGGAAAATGATTGGCGCAACAAATCCTCTGAATTCAGAACCGGGGACAATTCGTGGCGATTTGGCTGTGAATGTAGGCCGCAATATTATTCATGGTTCTGATGCTGTGGAAACTGCCCATGCGGAAATTAGTCTCTGGTTCAAGGAAGAAGAATTGAGTGCTTGGACACCTTGTTTAAATCCTTGGATTGTGGAATAGTTTTGATATTCTCCCGGTGGTTAATCGGGAGATATAGCATATTCCATGTATAGGTGGTACACACAATCTTGTAGTAAGTAAGGTGCGTCGCCACCCGTCAATCTGCAAGTTCCATTGAACCATAGAGCAGATCCGCACCCTACATAACACTATCCTGTCGCGGACTCACTCATAACTGTAAAATATAGAAGAGTTTGACATTTTTACTCGTTACCAGAATATTCCTGGTAACGAGAAGAAAAAACGTTAATCGGAACTTAAAAACTCCAAATAATTATTAGTCAATTCTTTGACTGCTAATTCGTAAAACTGCTGACCTTGTTCGGGGGTTGCTAAGCCGGGATTTGAACCCATTCTCCCGTCGGGAAATCGGCGGCGGAAATCAGCAGCACCGTAAATTTTGTACCCGGAAGCGACTTCTTCCGAAAGCGGAGCTTGCTTGATTGCTTCTGGATAAAGGTACTGGGTTAAGGCAATTTCGCTGGGGGTGGCGTGGGAACCTTCTTGGTTTCCGTATAATTCTTTTGCTAGTTTGTAGACTGAGCCGCACATGAACCAGTTGCCGATTTGACACTGGATTCGATCGGCATTTGGTAAATTTAAGTCTGACAAATGCGCGTATGTCTCGGAAAATGCTGCTTTCATTGTGGCAATGTTGCCGCCGTGACCGTTAATAAAGAAATATTTCTCAAATCCAGATTTTGCTAAAGATGTGATATAATCCCTGATTACGAGTATTAGCGTCTGCGGTCGGAGGCTGATTGTGCCGGGAAAGCTGGTGTGGTGCAAGGCCATGCCTACATTAATTGTCGGGCCGATTAAGGCATTGGCAGCTTCGCCGACTCCGCGGGCGATCGCACTCGCAGCAATGGCGTCAGTGCCGATCAAGCCGGTGGGCCCGTGCTGTTCGGTGGAGCCGATCGGGATAATTATGCCTCGGGAGCTATCGAGATAAGCTTCTACCTCGGGCCAGGTACTCAAATGCAGCAACATGATAGGCAGTCTACAGAATTTTTACTTGCTATCGTCGATCGTAGCCGGCACGGGGAAAAAAAGGACTTTGGGCAAACTTCTTATTGTCTTCTTAAAAAAGGCTCTACAGTGCGATCGCAACTTTACAGTTATATTACTTAACCTTAATAATTTAACCAATTAATTACCAAAACTTTACCTTTTAATAACCTTTTAAGAGTAGTATAGCAAGCATCTCCCTATAGATTGGGTGTTACCTGGTCCATTAACAGCGGGCAATGTTTTATGAAATTAACACCGACCCCGAAAAATGACCAGACTTCTGTGGCCTGGACGCAGGCAGACAGCGCGGTTCCGGCAACTGCTCTACGGCTGTATTCCTTACACGAGCAAGTAGCCAAGGTCGAGCGCGTGTCTGTGGGATGGACTGGCGAAAGATTCTAAGCGATCGAACAAATGGCGATCGTACAAGCGATCGCAGCGCGAGAGTGCCTCAGCTACTGAAGAAGGTACCTCGCGCTAGCCACATACAAACATCACTCCCATTGATATTTATGTCTTCTGCTGAATTAAGCGAAAGTCCTTCAAGGTTGGCTGTTGGACAAGCCGGCCGTATCTTGTTATTGGAAGGTGAAGATCTGTTGCGGGAAATGCTAGCTTTAGCCCTTAAAGAACAGGGCTACGAGGTGGTGGTTACTAGCGACGGGCGCAACGCTCTGCCTTCTGTACAGGCTGCTTCGTCGTACCACGGTGAATTTGCCTTCAACCTGTTAATTATGGATTCAATCAACGGTTTGGATCTGTGTCGAATGTTACGGCATCAAGGAAATCCCGTCCCTATTTTGATTATCGGTGCTAGAGGAAGTGCCAACAATTGCGCTTTTTATTTAGAAGCCGGATCGGATGATTATCTGACAAAGCCTTTTGGAATGCGCGAGTTTATCGCCCGCTGTCGGGCGCTGATGCGGCGCCAGCGCCTCGGTCAGTTGCCGCAACCGATGATGCTGCAATATAAGAGCATAACTCTGTATCCTGAAGAGTGCCGCGTGTTGGTTCGCGGTCTAGAAGTGAAATTTTCTCCTAAACAGTTTCGCTTACTAGAACTATTTATGAGTAATCCCCGGCGAGTTTGGTCTCGCGATCAGTTGCTGGAAAAAATTTGGGGCCAAGATTTTATCGGAGACAGCAAAACAGTTGACGTTCACATCCGCTGGCTACGCGAAAAGTTGGAAATAGATCCGGGCCAACCGGAATATATCATTACGGTACGCGGGTTCGGCTATCGATTTGGTTAAATTTTTAAATCAGTTGTAGGGTAGCAAGTTGCAGTCGAATTGACATAGGGACACAACATTCTTGTGTCCTTATTTGTCTATGTAGGGTGCGCCATACAATAGCTTGCAGGTGCAACCAGTAGATATCTTCCAGCAACTGTTGCCGTTCTCTTTTACCCGCTCGCGAGCGGTATAAACTCACATCTTGCACCATTCTCAAGAACAGGCAAGATGCCTGTTCCACAAAGATTGAATTTTCTTGTGGAACAGGCATCTTGCCTGTTCATAAAAAGCTTATTGAGAATGGTGCAACATCTCAGTATAAATCAAAACTCCCTTCTCCACTCCCAACAATGAAGTTTCGAGCAATCTCCTGCAACCGCAACAGCCGCCACCATATCTGAACAGGGAAATAATTCAATTAAAGACCATTTCGATGCTTCTTCGGAGTTTCCTTCAACATTTAACAGCGCGGCAGGTTCTCCTGGTGCGAGGCTGACATCAAACTGATTCAGGGGAATAGAAAGTCCTTTTCCGACTGCTTTAATGTAGGCTTCTTTGCGAGTCCAGCAGGTAAAAAAAGCAGTGGCTTGGAGATGTTCTGGGAGCAAACGCAACACAGAGTTTTCTAATGGTGAAAAAAACTTTTCAGCAATCTCCAGAAAAGGAAATCTTGGATTTATGCCTTCAATATCGACACCAATATCTCGATTTTTGGTAATAGCAATTATAGCCATTTCCCGACAGTGAGACAAATTGAAACGTAGGGTATTTCCACCTTGGGCGACGCTGAGAGAGGGTTTGCCGTAGGGATTGTAGTCAAAGCGCAAAATGTGAGAATTTATGGTAAGATAGCGACTCAGTATTTCTCTCAGCGCCCCACGACTCACAATAAATTGCGATCGACCTTTTGGAAAGTGGAAACGATCGGCTTTTGTCCGCTCGTCGGTAGAGAGAGTCTGTTGTAAACTCTGCAAGCAAGATTCTGTTTGAGCCAGAGAGACACGCCAAACATGAATTTCGTTGATGTCTAATGTCAGGTTTTGCGGTGTGGAATTCCACGAAGGAACGACAGCAATCATATATTTATCCGGCTTGATCCAAAACTTCCACGTACCAAATTACCGATATTCTTCTTTATCTTCTCTCTCTTCCTTCGCGCCCTTCGCGGTTCGTTAAATAAGTCCCAATTCCAACGGTCAATAAATCCAAGTTTTTACAACTTTTCCCGCTATTTTTTGTCCCAACCAAGGCGTATTTGCCGATCGCGACTTCAGACTTTGCCCGTCAACAGTCCAACTCATTTCCGGGTCGAACAAAATCAGCTCAGCAGAGACTCCCGGTGCAGCCGTGGGCGGAGTTTGACCGAGACAAACGGCAGGGCCTGCGCTCAAAACTCGCCACAGTTCCAAAGCCGAAAATTCGCCAGTTTCTACCAGTCCGTGCCATAGCAAAGGCAAAGCTAATTCCAAGCCGATCGCCCCGGGCGGACTATCAGCAAAAGCCACAGTTTTCTCCTCATAAGTATGCGGATTGTGATCGATCGCGATCGCATCAATTACGCCATCTTTCACAGCTTGAATCAGCGCTAATTGGTCGTTGAGATTGCCCAACGGCGGTTCCAGGTGTAAATTCGGATCGTAGGCCAACGAAGCAGTCAGAGCATTTTTCCCGCCGCCGGAATTTTTCGAGTTTCCTGAAATGGCCCCGACATTCAACAGCAAGTGCATCCAAGTCACACTCGCAGTCACCGGCAAACCCCGCGCCTTCGCATCTCGAATCAATTCCACGCTGCGCGCCGTAGAAACGCGCATAATGTGAACCGGAGTGCCCGCAGATGCCACCAACTCCAGGATTGCCGCCAATGCCGAAGTCTCGGCACTCGCCGGAATTCCCGGCAAACCCAAGCGCACCGACACCGCACCCTCCCGCGCCGCGCCATTTCCTGCCAAAGTTCGATCGCACGGCCACAAAGCCACCGACTTGCCCAAAGGCTGGATATACTCAAGCAAACGCCTCACCAGAGCCGGATTAGACAGCGGCAAACCGTCCGCAAAACCCACCACCGCAGAGGAGACCAGCTCGCCCAACTCAGCCATCTGCTGCCCTTTAACGCCCGCTGTCAGCGCGCCCCAAAAATACAAGCGGGGCAGCCCGATCGGCAAATTGCGAATATGTTGCTGCAACAAAGCTAAACCGGCCAAATTGTCAACAGGCGGCGACGTATCCGGCAAAATCGCCAGCCGCGTAAAACCGCCAGCCGCCGCAGCCTGCATCAAGGATTCCAGGGTTTCCCGATCCTCAAAACCCGGTTCTCCACTGTGACTGTAGATATCAGTTAACCCCGGCCCCAAAATCAGTCCCTGGCAATCCCGCACTTCCGTGTCAGGGGGAAACTCGGTAATTTTTTTGTCAACGGCTTCGATCTTACCTTCGGTAATTAGAATATCAGCGATGCGATCGCTCTCTGAAACTGGATCTAGCACCCGTACATTTTGTAGCAGTTCGCGGCTCATAAATTACAATTCATAATCAAATCCGCTCTTCATCGGAATTATTCATCTCTCTTGTCTCCCTCTGTGTTCTCTGCGTTCTCTGCGGTTAAATCATTCCGATCCAACCGAAAACGATATCAAACATAAAAATTCAAACATTTCAAAACTTATATAGCAATCCTCAATGATTTGTGTAATTCTTGTAGGGGCAAACCCCCCGTGGTTGCCCCAATGACGGCTGGGGTAGGCACGGGGGCACTACCCCTACATATTTGTACAACTGATTTAGGATTGCTTATCAGGTTTGTAGTGAGGACTGAAGTCCTCACTACAAACCTATTACAGTGCTCCGGCTGCTGTTTGATCGAAAACGCCGCCGCTCAAATGAGTTGTCACATTCATCGCCTGCAATACCGGCAAACCATCGGGGCCGTGGGGATAATCAATCACGCTAACGGCTCCGTTTCCTTGTTTGAATTTCCAGAAATGTTCGGGTTCCAAACCGAATAGGTGGCAGAGTATTGCTTTGTTAATGGCATCGTGAGCAACGACAATCCCAGTACCAGAAACAGATTGTACAATTTCTCGCCAAGCTGCGATCGCCCGACTCCAAACTTGCTCCAAGTTTTCTCCTTCGGGCATTTGGACTGTTTCAGGAGATGTTTTCCATTCATCAAGCAAACCCGGATAGGATTGTTCTATTTCTGATTCAAACTTTCCTTCCCAAAGTCCGTGACTAATCTCTCTCAATTCGTCGCGGAGTTCCAGTTGCAAACCGCCGTGATATTTGAGAATAATTTCCGCAGTTTCTTTCGGGCGCAGCATCGAACTGCTAATCGCAAAATCCAATTTTATATCCTTGAGAAATTCTGCAGCTTGCCGAGCTTGTTCGCGACCGTTATCGTTGAGAGGTACGTCTATTTGTCCTTGAAATTTACCTGCTTTATTCCAATCTGTTTCGCCGTGACGAACCAGCAACAAGCGCGGGCCGCTGTGTCCGTCCCTCGGTTTCGGGAAAATTTCTCCGGTATGGGCGGTTAAATTCAGCGATTCTAATTGAACGGCAATTTTCTTATTTTGCTCTGTTTTTTCATCGCCACCTACAGGAGAAGGCCCAAAATTGATGACGCTAATCCCGCAATTTGACTGTTGAATTGATTGATAATAATTCGGGGTAATTTCCGACGCGGTGGCGATGAGAGCGCGGTTGATTCCGTTATGACCTACTACTAGAATTGTGCCGTCTTGGTGGCGCGATAAAAGTTCTTGCCAAAAATGACGGGCGTTAGCAAAAACGGCTAATACTGGAAAGTGTTCGATTTCTCCATCAGCAGATGGCAGTTTCATGGAAAATTTGTCGGGCTGTCTTTGCCACTGCTGATATGCTTCGGGGAATTTGTCTATAGCATCTTGGCGCAACATTCCTTCCCACAGAGGCAAATCGATTTCCATCAATTTATCAGTTGGCTGCAGTTGTGGCGGATTTGTCAAGCGCGACAAGATGATTTCCGCTGTTTCTTTGGCTCGTTGCAGGGGACTGGTATAGGCGGCATCAAAGGCGATACTGCTGAGTGTGTCGCCTACTTGCAGGGCGGCGTTGCGGCCTGCTTCTGTCAAAATTGATTTATCGAGGCGGCCTTGGATGCGGCGCTCTTGATTGTAGGTGCTTTTGCCGTGACGGACTAAGATAATGCGAGTCATTCGATTTTAGATTTTAGATTTTAGATTTTAGATTTAGCCTGGGGATAAATCCAGGGCTTAAAACGATTCAAAAGATCGGCCAGTAGAAATTTTACCAGTTGTGGGGACACGATCGGCTGCAACGACCTATACAAAAGATGCCGATAACCCCGACCTTTTAAGGCCCGGATGAAGGCTAGTCGCAACTTTTAAGTTGCTAGTCACCAGATAAGATATGACTGTTGTCAACATATCTACAAAATGATATAATTTTTTGTAGAGTTAGTCAACAACCATGCTAAATCTCAGTTACGAGTACAAACTAAAGCCGACAGACGAGCAGATTTCAGAAATCGAAAGAACTCTGGTAATTTGTCGTAAGGTTTGGAACTACGCATTGAGAGAGCGTAAGGACTGGATCAACTCTCGTAAATGTCCGATTAATGCTTGCTCTACGTTGAGCGAGTACATTGTTTCGACGGATGCTCCCTACCCAAATTATTATGCTCAGGCGGCGGGGCTAACAATCGCCAAAGAGTTGTATCCCGAACTTAAAACGGTTAACGCTCAAATGCTTCAACAGGTGTTAAGAAAGCTAGAAACAGCCTTCCTAGACATGAAACGCAAGGGAATGGGATTCCCTAGATTTAAAAATAAATACCGAATGCGGTCGTTTGTATTTCCCCAAATGCTAAAAAATTGCATCCAAGGAAATAGTATTAAACTCCCACAGTTGGGTATTGTTGAGTTCATTAAATCAAGAGAGATTCCTAATGGGTTTGCAGTCAAGCAAGCTCGAATTGTGCGGAAGGCTAGTGGATATTTCGTCATACTTTCATTAGAGTGTGGTGTTAATGTGCCTGAGCCTGTTGCACATGGATTCCCCGTTGGCATCGATATCGGTTTAGACCAATTTTTAGCAACTTCTGAAGGCAAATTAGTTAAACGTCCTAAGTTCTTAGCAGTCGAACACCGCAAGCTTAAATTGCTGCAACGTCGGCTCAAGAACAAGAAGAAAGGATCTAACAACCGTCATAAGTTGAATCAAAAAATTGCTAGGCGGCATCAGCGTGTAACCGATACCAGAAAAGATTGGCAGTTCAAATTAGCTCATGAAATAGTAAAAGATGCGGGAATGATATTTGTTGAAGATATCGATTTTCGAGTCTGGGCTAAAGGAATGTTTGGCAAACACACCTTGGATGCTGGTTTTGGACAATTTATTTCGATTCTGTCGTGGGTATGCTGGAAACAAGGCGTGTATTTTGAGAAGGTAAATAAAGATTACACTTCTCAAGTTTGCCCTAATTGTGATGCCCATACTGGCAAGAAAGAGCTTAATAACCGAGTTCATCATTGTCAAGCGTGCGGGTATACAACACATCGAGATGTAGCAGCGGCTCAAGTTATCCGTAATCGCGGATTATCCGCCGAGGGACGCTCGGTAGATATAAAAGAAATTGCCTGTGGAGGCGGTCTGACGGGGACTGGAAACAGTCTAGTTAAGAGCCAAAGAGACAGGAAGAAGAAAGCATGAATGTGTGGCTTGAGCCTCGCGGAATGCAACCTTTGAGAATCCTCGTGCATTCATGCCGAGAAGTACGTCAAGATTAAAGACGGAAAAGATTTAGCCACGGATTCGCGCGGGACGGAAAAGCAGGAATGACACTGAAGCGGGTTATTTTAGGTATTTTAACGGCGATCGCGATCGCCCTGGTCGGTTTATCTTTAGTTGCTAGTTGGAACCAGCCACAAATTCAAAGTCGGCTGGAACTCTACCAGACAAATTTGCTGCTTCACGCCTCCGAGTGGCAAGGAGAAAATAATCAGAGTGCTAATTTAAGTTCGGCGCGCAACAATATTGTCGGTGCAGATCCTTTAAATACGGCTTTGACGCAATATCAAGCAGCGCGAGACTCGACTTGGAAAACTCTGGAAAAAACTCAAGCACAATTTAAAGCAATTCAGCCTACTATCGCCTCCAACTCTGAAGATGGTAATCTGAAACTTGCTCAACAAAATGCTTTGTCAGAGTCGGTAAATCAACAGTCAACTTTGCAAAACGAACTTGACTTGCGCCTAGGAATTTTGCAGGTAAGCAGCGGCAAAACTGAAGCGGCGCTCCAAACTTGGAACAATTTAGTCGATCGTTACAAAACTCAAATTGACGACGCTCCTTCGGCGGCAACTGCTCAAGTTTTAACGGGAATTTGGAGCAATCCGGCTCAACTGCTGCCGGATGCCGAGCCACGCATTCAAAAGTCTTTGGACGGCTGGTTTCGCTATCGCGCTCTCGCTCAACTTTACAAGCTGCAAGAACGTTCTAAGGATCTGGTGGCGCTGCAAGTAGCAGAGCAAGCAACGGCTGAACAAGCTGTTGAAAAGTTGGCAATTATTGTTGGCGTTCCGGCGATATCACTTTGTATTGGCACGGTTTTGCTGGTTGGTTTGACTGTGCAGTGGCTGTTCCAGCGGAAGCGGTTAGATACAGCAGGTTCCGGCCCGCTGTTGGCGCGAAATGCGAGCTTGACTTGGGATGTGCCTTGGGATGGTGAAATTGTTTGGCAGGTACTTGTGGTCGGCTTTTTCTTTGTCGGGCAAATCTTGATTCCCTATTTATTGCTGCCTGTTTCTCTGGCTGTTTTAAAACTCAATCCTGCTACTTTTGACCCGCGCGACAAGGCTTTTTATATCTTTGCTACTTATTTGTTGCTGTCGGCTGGGGGGCTTTCGGTACTGTATTTTTCGGTCAAGTCTTTTTTGCCTTTGCCGGAAGGTTGGTTTCGGATTAATTGGCGGGGAAATTGGTTTTTGTGGGGTTTTGGCGGCTATTTTGTGGCTTTGCCTTTGGTGGTTTTGGTGTCGCTGATCAATCAGCAATTCTGGCAGGGACAAGGTGGCAGTAATCCGATTTTGCCGATCGTCCTCGAAGGTAGAGACAACGTGGCTTTGGTGGTGTTTTTCGGCACTGCTGCGATCGCCGCTCCGGTTTTTGAGGAAATTGTGTTTCGAGGCTTTCTGCTGCCTTCTCTGACTCGCTATTTGCCTGTTTGGGGGGCGATCGCAGCTTCTGCTTTCTTGTTTGCGGTGGCTCACTTGAGTGTCTCTGAGATTCTGCCTTTGGCGACTTTGGGTGCGGTTTTGGGGTTTGTGTATACGCGATCACGCAATCTACTTGCTCCTATGCTTCTCCACAGTCTTTGGAACAGCGGGACTCTCCTGAGTCTGTTTCTTTTGGGCGGCGGCGCGAGTTAATTGGGGCGGTTGTTAATAATTGTGAATTAATCGAGTTTTTTGGAGAGCGATCGTCAGGGCGATCGACTCTTGCCAAAAACAGCAGTAGGGTGCTCGGTGCGCCCCTGATATCTAGTCCGTTCAGTTGACAGTTGACAGTTGACAGCTTGCCCTGAGCGAAGTCGAAGGGTTGACAGTTGACCGCACGGGTAGCGACCTCTACCTGGAAGGAAGAGGATTGAAGTAATGAATAGTCTTCTTTTAATTTCTCCCGAGCAGGCTTTGGGCTTTAAACCAATTCTTTCTGGTAAAATAACCCGAATTCCTATAGGGGCGGGTTCACCCTAATCTGTAATATCAGCAACAGATCCAGATCTGCCCGCCCCGGTTCCTTACTTTAGCGGAAAAACAGGGTTTAACATGGAAGTAATATCTTGTCGGCTGATGATTGAGAGACTCACGCGGGCGATCGTACCAAACGGAAGTTGACAATCCGGCTAATTTATAGCTAAATTTTAATTTAGGATGAGGCTTAAACCGAATGAGCAATTTGAACAGCCGCAACTTAGAGGGAACGCCGAGTTGGATGCGTTTCGCACCCTACGCAGCCTTGGGAATTTTAATATTTTCTCTCAATTCAGGCAGCGAACTAAATTATTTCTTGAGAGGCTACTTGGTCATTCTACAAGCTCAAGCCGGTATAGTTCTGCTGTATTTTGCGATGTCTAAGTTTCGCAAAAACCCAAATAAATGAGTAAAAATTAGTAAGATTACTTAGCTAGCTCGTTAAATGTCGAGAGTTAAAGGTCGATCGCGGAAGTTAAAATAAAAAACTGGGGAAAGTAAAAATGGTAAAAGATAAAACCGTAGCAGTTGTGTTAGCTTTCTTTGTAGGAGGTTTCGGAGTTCACAAATTTTATTTGGGCAATAACTTAGCAGGGGTATTATACTTGCTATTTTCTTGGACATTAATTCCGTCACTGATCGCATTTTTCGATTTTATCGGGCTGCTGCTGATGTCGGAACAAGCTTTTCAGGTACAGTACAATGGCGGCACGTTGCCGTCGGGGTATGCCCTCAGAGCCGCAAAAGATGTAACCGGGGCGATCGGCGAATTGAAAAAACTTTACGATATGGGCGCTATTACGGCCGAAGAATATGAAGAAAAACGCCAAAAACTGCTGCGAGAATTGTAATTAAGAAGGAATAATTCAGTTGACAGTTGACAGTTGACAGTTGACAGTTGATAGCGACCTCTACCTGGAAGGAAGAGGATTGGAGTAATGAATAGTCTTCTTTTAATTTCTCCCGATCAGGCTTGGGGCTTTAAACCAATTCTTTCTGGTAAGAAGAAAGAAGAAGGAAGCCCACTATTAAAAAAGTGGAATTGAAATAAGTGTGAGAACACAACTATTTAAGGATAAAATTAAAGTGTCTCAAGATTTATACTGGCTGCGTCAAACTCCAAATTGGGTGTGGTATGCTTTTATTCCCTACTTCGGCGGATTGGCGATCGCCTATGCAGGCCAAAAGTCAAATATTCGCAGTTGGATGGGATGGGGTGTTGCCATTACTTTAGCAGCACTAGCGGTATCTTCTTCAACTAATTTGGGTACGATCGTGTGGATTGCTCAAATTGTCACTGCTTTTAGTTTGAAAAAGCGCTATCTGATCAAAACCGCACCTAGAGGTTTACTGGTTCCTGCAACTGCGACAAATGCCGAAGAACTGGCAAACGTGCGCGGCAAAATAGATATTAATGAGTGTACCAAAGACGATATGGTCAGAATCTTGGGTTTGCCCATAGTCTACGCCAACGATATTGAATCTTTGCAAAACGAAGGCTACATTTTTACCCACGCCGAAGAGTTATCAGAAATAGCCGGAGTTCCCGAAAGTCACGTCAGACGCATCGCCCCGATGATTTGCTTCAGCTATAATTATCAAAAAGAATTGCAGTTTACTTGGAAACGGTTAAATATTCTTTCGCCGGAAGAGTTAATCGCCAGCGGTTTAGATCGATATGTTGCGGAAAAAATAGTTAGAGAAAGGCAGAGAAAAGGCGCTTACAAATCAGTTGTCGAAGTCAAGCGGCGGACGGGACTGCCTTTTGATTCCTACCGCCATATTTGTTAATTTACAGTTGTTAGCACGAACAGCTTATGACAACAAAATTAGAAGTTGACAGACAAAAATTGTATGATACAGATTACCTGAAATGGATTGAAACCACTGTGGAAAAGTTGCGGGTTCGCGACTATTCAAACATCGACTGGGAAAATCTGATTGCAGAAATAGAAGACATGGGGCGAAGTGAACGCCGGAGTTTAGAGAGTAATCTGGTGGTAATTCTCCTGCACTTGCTCAAGTGGCAATTTCAACCGGATCAAAGAAGCGGTAGTTGGAAAGGCAGCATTGTCGAACATCGCAGACGCATTCGCAAAGCTCTGAAAGATTCCCCCAGTCTCAAACCATATCTTGAAGAGGTACTGGCTGAATGCTATGCGGATGCAGCAGAACAAGCAAGTGCTGAAACTGGATTGCTTGTAGAGACGTTTCCGAAATTATGTATCTACAGTGCTGTCGAGGTTCTAGATTCTGAATTTTTGCCAGATTTTCGGCCAGAGGAGATGATTCAAGGGTAGTATGGCAAAAAAGCTCGATCGCCTCCTGGTAATTGACATTAAATGCACCTGCGGGCAAAAATCTCCGCCAGCAGGCGGGCAAGCGCGAAATTATAAAAAAAGTATTTATAATCTTGACATTTACACAAAATAATGATATTTCAATATATTGTGAAACTCGTACTTTTCCCTAGCATAAACTCCAAACCAGGGTAAGTTTTCCAGAATCTGCCTTAAATATCAGTGGTAAGCTATCTGAATTATTATTGAAATGCAAAACGACACAATAGTAGCAGTACCGCTAACATCAAATTATGTCTGACTCTCCTCCATCCCAAATCTCCCCAGAAGCTGCACCGGAAAGTGCTGCTACCGAAAACCGCGGTGCCAAAACTCGGCAACTGTTGGGCATGAAAGGGGCCGCTAGCGGGGAAACTTCCATCTGGAAGATTCGCTTGCAATTGATGAAACCGATTACCTGGATTCCCTTAATTTGGGGCGTGGTGTGCGGGGCGGCGTCTTCTGGAAACTATGTTTGGAACCTAGAGAATTTCTTGATCGCAGCAGCTTGTATGTTGATGTCAGGGCCGTTGCTGACCGGTTACACTCAAACTTTGAACGATTTTTACGATCGCGAAATCGACGCCATTAACGAGCCCTACCGTCCAATTCCCTCCGGTATCATCTCGATTCCCCAAGTAGTAACACAAATTTTAGTATTATTAGCGGCTGGCATTGGGGTGGCTTATGCTCTAGACTTGTGGGCGGGTCATGAATTCCCGATAATGACTGTTTTGACTCTCGGCGGCGCGTTTCTAGCTTATATCTACTCGGCGCCCCCGCTGAAACTCAAGCAGAATGGCTGGTTGGGAAATTATGCCCTGGGTGCTAGCTACATTGCCCTGCCTTGGTGGGCGGGTCAAGCTTTGTTTGGTACACTAGATCCCACCATTATGATCTTGACCCTGTTTTATAGTTTGGCAGGGCTGGGGATTGCGATCGTCAATGATTTCAAAAGTGTTGAGGGCGATCGGCAATTAGGGTTAAAATCTTTACCAGTGATGTTTGGCATCAGCACCGCAGCTTGGATTTGCGTTTTGATGATCGACATCTTTCAAGCTGGGATTGCAGGCTACCTGATCAGCATCCACCAAAACCTTTACGCTGTCATTCTGCTGCTGCTGATAATTCCCCAAATTACTTTTCAGGATATGTACTTTTTGCGTAATCCCCTGGAAAATGATGTTAAATATCAGGCAAGTGCTCAGCCTTTCCTGGTTTTGGGTATGCTGGTAGCAGCCTTGGCACTGGGTCATGCGAGTTAAGCAGAGTTTTGAGGTTTGAGTTAAAAAATTTTGAATTCAAAAAATCTAATTCACTTCTCAAAAAAATACCAAGCTCTGCAGCGTTAAGAAAAGTTTTGAATTTTGAGTGGTGAATTAAAAAGTTTTTAATTCAAAAAACCTAATTCAAGGCAGCGTGTTATTCAAGAAAAAATGTCGAATTAAAAATTAAGAATTTAAGAAAGCTAGCTTTTTTAATTTTTAATTTTTAATCGGACTTGATGAGGTTTGAAGGTCTGAACGTGGCAGAATTTTTCTCAAATATCAAAGATACATTGAGCAAAGTCACTAACGCAATAAGCGGTAATTCCGATCGAGAACCGCCGAAGGATGCGAAGGGCAATAAGCTCAACTCGCCGGAATCGGAGGCGGAATTTTCTCCACGGACAAGGGATGAGCGATCCGAGTATGTGGTATCAGAAGATGCTGCGCCTCTAGAAGAGTCAGAATATTTAGAGTCAGAATATTTAGAGTCAGAATATTTAGAGCCAGAATACGCTCGATATCCAATAGTCAATCGCAATTGGCAAGGGTTGAAGCGCTTAATTGCGTGGTTGGAAATTGAACCTCAAGTTACCAGCTTGCAAACCAAGGGAAAAGAATTGTTGCGGCCGGGATTAAGTTTGCTGGGAACTAAATCCCCCCAAAAATCGGATAGTAGCGAATTGCCGGAAAAGAGCGCATCGCCGAACACCCAACTGCAGATAAATACGGCACTAGAGGAAAATAGCGCACCGCAGGAAAATACTAAAAAACGTATCCCCCGCCGTCCTAAATTTTGGATAAGTTTAGGTGTGGCTAGTATAGGCGGGGGCGCTTTAATCTACGGTTTATGGATTTTGTACACCTTAGACAAAGGTTTGCCCGATGTTAACGATTTGTCAGCGTTTAACCGCGACGGAACGCTGACAATTAAGGCGGCAGATAATACGATTTTGTTGCAGTCGGGGCCTGCAACTAGAGATAAACTGCAACTTAAAGAAATTCCCGAACTGTTGGTTAAAGCTTTTATTTCCATAGAAGACCGCCGTTTTTACCAACATCGCGGGGTGGATTATCAAGGTATTGTGCGATCGATTGTTTCTAATTTGATAGCGAGAGATTTAGTCCAGGGCGGCAGCACAATTACGCAACAATTGGCTCGCGTTGTTTTTCTCAATCAGGAAAGAAGTATTAGGCGGAAGGTTCGGGAAGCTCTTTTAGCTCAGAAAATAGAGCGGGAGTTGAGTAAAGACCAAGTTTTAGAAAGATATTTAAATCTGGTTTATTTGGGTTCGGATGCCTACGGAGTGGCAGATGCGGCTTTGGTTTTCTTTAGCAAAACAGTCGATAAATTAACTTTGGCAGAGATGGCAACTTTGGCGGGTTTGCCGCCGGCACCGAGCGAATATTCGCCTTTGGTTAACCCGGATATTGCTAAGCAACGCCGCAATCTTGTGCTGAAACAAATGCAGGAAGCGAAGGTAATTACAGACGCTGAGGCGAAGGAGGCGATGGCGGAACCTATCGCAGTTAAACCAAGTCCGCCGAAGCGATTTAAAGTAGTCGCACCTTATTTTGCTAGTTACATTCGGAAGGAATTGCCGCGCTATGTTTCTCAGGATGCTTTGGAAGCTGGTGGTTTGACTGTTGAGACGACGGTGGATTTGAAGTGGCAGAAAATAGCGGAAAAGGTGGTTAAAGATGCGATCGAAGTTGATGGCCGCCGTCAGGGTTTTGAACAGGCCGCTTTAGTTTCTATGGACACTAAGACTGGGGAAGTTAAGGCGCTGGTGGGCGGCGGAAATTTTAAGGAAAGTGAGTTTAATCGCGCTACGCAGGCTTTGCGGCAGCCCGGATCGACGTTTAAAGGGTTGGTTTATGCCGCGGCGATGGCTGCTGGTTTTTCTCCCTATGACGGTTACGAAGACGAACCAATTATTATCGACGGCTATCAACCGAATAATTATGGCAAAAAATTTAGCGGTTGGCGATCGATGTCTGATGCTTTGACGCGTTCGGTGAATGTCGTAGCTGTGAAGGTGTTGATGGATGTGGGCTTTGAACCGACGATCAAATTAGCCAACGATATGGGAATTAAATCGAAATTGAGTCCGATTTATTCCCTAGCTTTGGGTTCTTCGGAGGTGAATTTGTTGGAGTTAACCAATGCTTACGGTACTTTAGCCTCGCAAGGGAATTTTATTGAAGCCCACGGAATTAAGCGGGTGATTAATCAGCGGGGAGATGTGATTTATCAGGCTAATTTTAAACCGAAGCGGGTTTTGGATAAGGATAGTGCTGCGATTACTACTTGGATGTTGGAGGGTGTTGTGCAAGACGGTACGGGGGGGCCTGCTGCTTTAAACGATCGCGCTGTGGCTGGCAAAACTGGTACTTCGGAAAATGTCAGGGATTTGTGGTTTATCGGTTATATTCCACAGGTGGTGACTGGCGTTTGGCTAGGGAATGATGACAATTATCCCACCTGGGGAACTAGCGGTACGGCGGCTTACAATTGGCGCGATTTTATGAATCAAGCTGTTAAGGGAATGCCGGTTGAGAAGTTTCCGAAGTTGCCGGAGTTGGAGGGCCGCAAGGGCAGTATTAAAGCTAAACCAGTGCAGCCTAAGAGGATTATTCGGGGGATGATTGTGAATGAGGATGGTGCGATCGTGCCTTACAATCCCAATCCTCAGCCGAAGTATTACCCACCGCAAGAGCCAGCTTATCAAGAACCTGCTTATGAAGAGCCAGCTTATCAAGAACCTGCTTATCAAGAACCTGCTTATCAAGAACCGGGATATTAAACTCTCGGTTTGGAGTAAGGGTTTTAGTTTTTTTTCAATTGCTTTAGCCTCACCATAAAAAAGCCGTCCATCTGGTGTCTGTGCGGCCACACTTTCACCCATCCTTCGGGTGATGGCTGTACGGGTAAATCAATTGTTGGCAGTTCGATTTGCCAGTGAGGATTGCTGTCTAAGAACGATCGCACAACTTGTTCATTTTCCAAGGGATGAATCGTGCAAGTTGCGTAAACTAATACGCCGCCGGACTTGACAAATGTCGCGGCATTTGCTAATAGTTCCGATTGCAGTTGGGATTGTTGTTGAATGTTTTCCGGCGTGTGCCGCCAGCGGGCGTCGGCGCGGCGGTGGAGGGTTCCGAGGCCGGAACAAGGTGCGTCTAATAATACTCTGTCTGCTAGGTTGATAAATTCTGGGAATTCGCGGCTGTCTCCGGTATGAATTTTAATGGATTTCATCTGGAGTCTGTCTGCATTTTCTTTAAGTTTTTTGAGTCTGCTGGCGGTTTTGTCGCAGGCATAAATAGTGCCTTCATCCTGCATTAGTTCAGCGCTGTGGGTGGTTTTCCCTCCGGGCGCAGCGCAGGCATCGATGATGATTTCCCCTGGCTGTGGATCGAGTAAATGGGTGACTAATTGAGCGCTGCTGTCTTGGATTGTCCACCAACCTTCGCTATATCCGGGAAGGTTTTGAATTGCGCCGGTGCTACCATTTAGTCTTAATGCTTGGGGTAAATGGGCGATTCTGCTAGTGGAGATGTTCTGGGCTTGGAAGGCAGTTTCGATTTGGGCGATCGAGGTTTTTAAGGGATTGATTCTGAGGTGAATTGTGGGGGATTGATTGAACCATTCACAGAGTTGTTCCGTTTCAGTTTCGCCTATTTGTTCGATCCACAATTCTACTAGCCAGTCGGGGAAACTGTGGATAATTCCGAGGCGTTCGACTGATGATTTATACTTAGTAATTGTTAATGGGTTTAAGTCGGTTTCTGTTAAACGGATGTATTGTCGCAGCAAACCGTTGACAAAACTGCTGAGTCCTGCAAAGCCATTTTCTTTTGCTAGTTGAACGGTGGTGTTGACGGCGGCGGAGGGGGGAATATTGTTGAGATATTGGAGTTGATAGAGGCCTAAATGCAGGAGGGTGCGGAGGTCTGGCGGTTGTTGGGAGGATTTTTTTGTGGCTAGTTTGTCGATGATGAAGTCGATAGATCGCATTCTCCTAACGCTACCGTACACTAATTCTGTGACTAAACGGCGATCAAGGTCGCTGAGTTGGGAGTTGCGGAAAGTGCGATCGAGTGCGGCATCTGCGAATGCACCTCGGCGGTGGACTTCGCGGAGTGCGAGAAAAGCTATTTGGCGGGGATTTTGCATAGTTAAGATATGGAGACCTAGAAACCGGGTTTTTTACGATAATACTTCGTTACAGCCTGCAGATTCGGTGAAAAACCCGGTTTCTGACGACCCGTGATTCCAGGACTATAAAAGTTTCAAATTTCCTCTGGATTTATGCCCATTTCTCGGAGTTTTTCTGAAAGGCGATCGGCTTTTTGCTGTACTAACTCTTTCTCCTGTCGTTCTTGTTCCATTTGTCTTGACAACTCCACATAAGACAAAAACTTCAGTCCGTCAGGACGATAAATTTCCAAGTCTCCCGATGCAGTTTCAAAACGTGTCTGCAAACGCGGACTTACCCAACCCTCCATTGATTCAATATAGTTGAGTTCTCCGTCACTTCGCAGCCAACCTATTAACTCATTATCCTCTGGATCGTAGACATAATATTCTTCGACTCCATAATTTTCATAGAACTTAAACAGCTTAAACATTTCTCCCAGTCGGTTGCCGGGGGAGATGATTTCAAAGACAACTTGCGGCGCAATATTATCTTCAAGCCACTGTTTGTAGGAACCTCTGTCACCTTTGGGTCTGCCAAAGACTACCATAGTATCAGGTGCTTGGCGAGTTTTGTTATCTCCTTCGACGGGATACCACAGCAAATCACCTGCTACAAAGACATTTTCGTTGTCTTTGAATAAGGCATCTATTCCGCCTTGAATTTTTACGATTAATTGGAACTGTTTGGTATTGTCAGACATGGGTTTTCCGTCGCTGTCTGGGTAGATGATTTCTGGCAAACTTTGAGTCGGAATTGTTGTTGTCATGGGGATGACTCCCTTGCTAGTAGCATCAATTTCTATTTTATACCTATTTTATAGGACTTACGCAGGGGGCCCAGAAACCGGGTTTTTCACGAAAAGACTTCGTTGCAATCGGCAGATTAGGTAAAAAACCCGGTTTCTTTGTGGGAGTGCGTAAGTCCTGTTTTACTTATTCGGGTTTTGTTGACACCAATGGTTCTAATAAATTGCGTTCTTCGATCGCAAGTTCTAGCAAAACTCGTCTGTCGCCCTTTGTTTCCTTATAGCGGACAGCCGCTTTCAGCAGGCGGATGGGAATTTGAAATTCGTCGTACTTGCTGGTTAGTTCTTGCCACAATTCTAACCAAGTGCGTGCGGCTTTGTCGCTTACCATTTCTGACATTAGCGCGGGGATGTTTCGCACGATTCCCTGTCCTAAGATTGAGAGATATTTATGTTTTTCGTAAACTGCAATTAGGCTGGTGATGCGAGGTTTCCAGACGGCTACATTCTTGTTGGCGAAGAGGTTGTTGATAATTACCTCAGTATGTTCGCTGCTGGCATCATCGTCTGATTCAATACATTGGAATGCGTCATCTAAGGCAGCGATGCCTTCATCCCAATGATTCAATCCAAGAATAGCAATAACGACGTTGAAGAAGACAGATGAAGATGGATTGCCAAGTTCGAGCACTCTATTTAAAGATGCTAAAGCTTCATCGTAGCGTTTAATTCTGTTGAGTAGATCGCCTCGTAGAGCCCAAACGAAGAGATTGTCGTACTCAAGCTCGATCGCTCTATCTAAGGATGCTAAAGCTTCATCGTAGCGTTTTAAGCTGTTGAGTAGATAGCCTCGTATAAACCAAACAAGCCGATCGTCGCACTCAAGTTCAATCGCTCGATCATAAGATGTTAATGCTTCATTATAGCGTTTTAGATTATAAAGTACATTGCCTCGGTGAGCCCAAGCCCAAGCATCATTAGTATCACTTTTGAGCGCCAGATCGTAAGCTGCTAAAGCTTCTTCATAACGTTTTAGGTTATTAAGTACATAGCCTCGGTTAGCCCAAGCTGGCTGATAATTGACATCAAGTTTAGTCGCTCGCTCGTAAGATTCTAATGCTTGATCATAGCGTTTTAGATTATAAAGTACATTGCCTCGTAAAGTCCAAATATCCAGATCGTTGGGATCTAGTTCGATCGCCCGATCAAATGATACTAAAGCTTCTTCATAGCGTTTGAGCTGGTTGAGTACATTGCCTCGTAAAAACCAAATATACTGAATATTACGATCGTGTTCGATCACTCGATCGTAAGCTCCTAAAGCTTCTTCATAGCGTTTGAGCTGGTTGAGTACATTGCCTCGTAAAAAACAAATATACTGACTATTGTCATCAAATTCGATCGCCCTATCGTAAGATACTAAAGCTTCTTCATAGCGTTCGAGGTCGTCGAGTACATCACCTCGGATACGCCAAGCCCTCGCATAATGGAAGTCACCTTCAATAGCTTTGTCTAAACATTCCAAAGCTTCATAATAGCGTTCTAGCCTACTTAAACAGTATCCCTTTACCGACCAATCCTTGGCCTCCCCCCGACTTGCTACCAATTTTTCCGCATATTCTAAAGCCGAAACATAGTCTTTCTGTTCAATACAATTTTCAATTTCATCAAAATAAGCCTTCAGACGCGGGTCTTCCTCATTTCTCTCAATAGCCTCAAGCGCCCGCGTATAATATTCTCGTTCCATCACAGCATCAGGTGGAATCGGTTTCAAACCTTGCCGATACATAAAATGACATTCTTTGTCCGCCAAATCAACATCCGCCATCCTCAATCCCAATCGCTGCTGCAATTCTTTCCGCGTATACCAAACCCGAATAAAATCCACAATTAATCGAATCGGTTGATTTCGCTGCTTCTTTACCTCCAGACAAAAACGCATCAATGGTTCCCGCAATTCATACCACGATTCCCGTCCTATCTCCTCAGTTTTGACATAACCCTTATCTCGCAAATCTTTAAGTTGGCTAGATACAGTTCGCTGCTCAATAAAACAGCGCTTAGCAATTTCTTTAACTGGTGCAGCACCACCTCGATCGCACAAAAAATCAACAATCTTTCGCTGCTGATTTGAAAGATATTTCATCCGATCCTGATAGTAGGGCGTGAGGCTGTCCAGCATTTCCATGAACGGTGCTACCAATTTATCGAGCGATTCAGGAGTCATCAGAAAAGCCGAAAAAACAATGTAGACGCGAGGACTGCCACCAGAAAGGTAATGCACAACTTTAATGCGATCGCGCCCTGTGGGACTTTGAATAAAAGATGCTAAATCACTATTCCCTTCTAAATTCGCAATATGATTTAATAAAGCTACAGCATCATCGAGCTTAAACTCATCTAATTCATGTAAATCAAAAAAATTATAAAAAGGATGATTAGAGAGCTTGACTCCATCAAACAAACTTTGTGATGTTGCCAAAATTGTCAAAAAAGAATTATTTTGAATATACGCCCTCAACTGCTTCTGCCCGAAATCCCCCAAGCCACTAAACACGTCCTCTAAATTTTCGACAATCAACAACAGCACCCGCTTGCCAACAAAGTCTCTCAGCAATTCTGCGGCCTTGAATTCAGCTTGCTCCGGCGACAAATCATAAAGCTTTTCAACATCATCCTGTAACTGAGCTTCATATTCTGGCTTATATTCTTTAGCAATTGCCCGGAATATTCCCCGCAATAAATCCAAAAAAGACGCAATCCCCCATTCCTCTTCTTGCAGCCACGCAATTAGCAATTTATCCCGCAAATCTTCCATCTTAACTACGCGATGATAAATCAGGGAAACCAAGTGCGTTTTGCCAATGCCGCGCGGCCCAATTAGTAGTTGAAAATGCTTGTTATCTGTTAGGGCGCTCACCCGAATTAGCTCTACTAAACGTTCTGCCAGTGCGTGACGCTGTACTAAGATAGCTTCCAGGGTTTCTGGTGACATCAAGCTAGGAGTAAATCGAGAGATAAATGTATTTTTCATAATATCTATTGGGTTTAACTGGTTCCTCGGCTCTGCCTGGGAACCGATATCTAGAGGCTCTGCCTCGTGGGTTGCGGAAGAAAACAGGAGGCAGAGCCTCCGGATCAGCTTCCCCAGGCAGAGCCGGGAAGGAGAAAATGCTTGTTAGACGAGGCTTTTACAGTTTATACGTCTAATTTACCATAGCTTCTAAAAATATACGTTATTTTTGTTGTATATTTTTAAAAGCAGTGTTAGACTGCCTTTAACAAGCAAACAAGCGCCACTAGCTGTTACTAGAGACGCTTTCGATCGCTTATCAGTTTTCGGGAGCCACTGGGTGCAACCAGTAGGACCCTCATGTTGTTTATGGTCTATATAGACCGAGGATTTCTCATGACCAATTATAACAGCGAACAGCTCAATCTGTTCACCCAGCCGATCGCAGTTTTGGTGGAAATGGGCTGCAATGTTGAACGTGCCGCCGAATATACCAAATGCTCAAAAAGCTCAATCTACGATCGGCTAAGAAAAAATAAACCCTATCTGCGACAGGTTCCCACAGGTACGTGGCAAATTTACTCTACAGGCAAAAAAGATGGCTCAATTCTTGTGAATGTTGCCTTCATTTATTCTCCAAAAGATAAGAATTGGAGACTTGCTTGAGCTCAAATCTCAAGGCTGCGTTAGTCCAAAGCTTAACGCAGCCTTCTGCCTCTTCGGTTGCTGAGGAAAACAGCAAGCAGAGCTTCCAAATCTGCGTCCCCAGGCAGAGCCAGGGAACAAGAAAAAATCTGAAAAATATTCCTTAAGACTTGTTACAATACACAAAACTTCATACTTTCCCCAACACTGGATGACCTTTTTCAACGCCTCCGAACCCCTAATCCGCTGCAAACAGGAACATCTCGACGTACAAGACCGCGAAGGCCTGTTGCAACTCCGCTGGCAAATTGGAAATATTACTCTTTTCTCAGGACTTTATACCCGCATCGACCAAACTTTTCTGCTTTGGGGTTTGGTGACAGGGGGGATTTTTTTTACGGCTCAGTTTGTCCCTATCAGTTGGAGCTTTCAGGCGATTCTGTGGTCAAGTTTGACTTTAGTTGGCACTGCGGCAATGGCTGTTTTGACTTTGTTTTGGGTAAGAGTCGAGCGAGTTAGCTGGATTCTTTACTCTTGGGCGATTTTGATGATAACTGGTTTGGTTCTGACCGATTGCAGTATTTTTGCCGGTTGGGGAGGTTTGTTGCTGCACCTTTGCGATTTATGGTTGGGGTTGAGCGCGATCGGCTATTTTTGTACTGGACTCGGTTTGCGATCGCGCACTTTTATCGCGATCGGACTAACTCATTTATTTAGCATCCCTCTATTAACTTTTGTTGCACCTTGGCAATATCTAACCACTGGCATAATTATGGCCGGCTGTTTGTTGTTATTGTCCGAATTGCAGTGGGATATGCGATCGCCGATCGACAATACTTTGCTAAGTGCAGAACACAAAGAATTTAACCGAATTCAACAGCAACTGCGACAGAGTGGCGCAATTATATCCAAATAAATCACAAATGTAAAGAATTCTGTACAACAGCTAAGACTTGACACAAATCCAACACAATAGAAAGATACAGCATCAATAAAAAACAAACTTTAACCAGAACAGGAGTTTTGCTGTTTGACCTGTGAATCGCCACCCTAAGGAGAACCGTGTCCGGGAGGCGACTGGCGAACAAATGCTGTACTTGCGACGATAAAAGTTAATTCGGGTTGACAGTAGTTGTTGAAATCAAAATGTGGTGCAGGGTTTTTACCGTTTCCCCTGCTTTGCAGTCTTCTCGGAGAGGCTAAACCCTCTACCAGAACAGCCTGAGGAGATTGGCACAAAATTCGACAGTTGGTCAGGCGGATTTTTGAGTCAGCGTGTTTAATAAAATTGGGAAAATGCTCGCCTAGAGCCTTGCAGGACTTACGATTAAAACAAGTCCTGCTTTATGATGGGAAATTTAAATTATGTTTTACTCTGGCGTGCGTTCTCGCAATATTTCCCTTACTTCCATTAAAATCTGGCCCAACATATTTTTGCCGCTGCCCTCTTTACCGCAACCCCAATAGTAATCAACAGGGGAATTTTCGACTATTTCCTCATCCGCAGTAGCGAGTAAAATTTCTCTAATTTCGGCATGAGTTTCAAATTTTCGGAGTACGGCTTTTCGCATCATATCATCTTTTACGTCTTCCCAATCTTTGCGGAGGGGACGAGATCGATCGCGTCCCATTTTTGCTGCATCTTTCGGTGTTTTTGCTTGGCGAATTTGGTCGCAGTGAACCGTTGCGGGAAACTTTTGTGCTTGAAAATAATGCTCAGTAGTTGGCCAATATTCTCCGTCTAACTCGAATCCATGACTGGAAAAATTAGAAAAACAGCCGTATTCGCTGCCAGTGGTGTAGAAATAGATAGCCATAAAGTCTGCGATTTCAATTGCGTTAATAATCTTGATTGATGGTCAGTTTTACCTCTCGGTATTATCCACTATCTTCAACCGCAAATCAATAGTTTCAAGATAGGAAGCGATGTAAGACAGCAGGGCATAGATAAATACTATCACCCCTACCATTTCCAAAATTTCCTCAACAGAAGCCAACAAACCGTAGATCAAGTTTCGCTGGCCAACCGCATCTGCATAATAGCCACAAACCATTTCCATGCCAAGTGCTCCACCGACATATATACTGCCTGCCAGTAAAAAGAAATGCCTTGTTTTCCGGGGTAGGTGCCGGAGAAACTTGAGATAAGCCAGCGCAGTAACCGCAACAAAAATTGCCCCCGGAATTACCCAAATGAAGTAAAAAATTCCCCCTAAATCTAGTGCTTTTCGCAAGTCGTTAATAATTAATATTTCGTGCAGACTCAATATTTCATCTAAAGAAAAAAATACAAACATGAATGCCAGCGCTTTCCAGTGTCCAAAATACCGATCGCCCTGCTTCTTCTTAGCAGTAGCAATAATACCTAGCAAAATCGCGCAAAACAGCAAAGTAAATGACGAGTACCACGAAGGATAATTTATTTCCCTGTCTAAATTAAATAAACTAATCCAGCGTTCTTGATAGTTGAAACCGTAGCGCAGAACTTGTACAATGCAACCAGCAACAGCAAAAAAGAGCACCCAAATGCTGAGAGAGAAAGCAACTCTCTTCGGCGAAACTGAAATTAGGAATTTCATCAAGTTTTTGATAAACTAGAACAAGCAAAATCAAACTATAAAGTAAAAAGTCAAAAATCGCAAGAGTGGCGCAATCCGCCCCCTCAGATTTTTATTTACAAAAAATCACCAATCACTGACAATGCACGTTCAAATTGAAACATTCACTGTCCGCAAGCGGTTTGCCCTTACCATCAGCCGCGGTACAACAGCCCAAAGTACGAATTTATGGGTAAAATTAACACACGAAGGTATCGAAGGTTGGGGAGAAGCATCCCCCTTTTCCAGAGGTTCTAAGCCCCAAACTACCGAAAGTCTGCTAGCAGCATTGCAGGAAGTTGCACCGCTACTAGAAAAGTTTACTCCGTTCGATCGCCAAAAAGTCGAACAAATCTTCATCGAAGTCGAGTTACCCTCCGCCGCCCGCGCCGGCATCGACATGGCAATGCACGACTGGCTGGGCCACAAAGCAGGCTTGTCGCTGTGGAAAATGTGGGGATTAGATCGATCACGCATCGTCCCCACATCCGTCACCATCGGCATAAATTCGCCGTCTGGTGCCAGAGACAGAGTGCGCGATTGGTTTGGCAAAGATGCGACAGATCCCGCAAGCATCAAATACCGTGCCGTCAAGGTAAAATTAGGAAACCCCGAAGGAATCGAAGCCGACAAAGCTATGTTAATCGCAGTATTAGACGAAGCACCAGCTAACCTTCAAATCAGTGTAGATGCTAACGGCGGTTGGAGTTTAAAAGATGCTGTAGAAATGTGTCGCTGGCTGGAAAAATATAACATCAAGTATGTCGAACAGCCGCTGTCACCAGTAGCAGATTTGGCTGAATTCGCAGAACTTTACCGTCAATCACCGCTGCCAATTTTTGCTGATGAAAGTTGCTTTGACAGTTCGGATATACCCAAGTTAGCACACTGCGTCCACGGCATCAATATCAAAATGATGAAATCCGGCGGATTGAGCGAAGCTATGCGGATGATTCACATCGCCAAAGCCTGCAATTTGGAAGTGATGTTCGGCTGCTATTCCGATAGTGCGATCGCCAATACCGCCGCCGCACAACTTTCCCCCCTCGCTGATTACTTGGATTTGGACAGTCACTTAAATTTAATCGACGATCCTTTCACCGGTGCAGTCGTTGAAAATGGGTGTTTGTTGCCAAATGGGCGATCGGGATTGGGAGTGCAGCGAATTGACATTGTAGAAGATTGACATTGTAGAATAAAGGTATCGCTCAAAACTAATCTGGAAATGCCATGATGCCAGTGGAATCAATTGCAGAGGAAACTGATAGAGAAGCAGAGCTTTTCTTTGAAGGACACAAGCCGCCGACTGATTTAATTTTTGATGATGGTGCAGAAATGGAAAGCAACCGCCACCGTATAGCCATGAACGTTTTAATCCGTTCCGTAGAACAAGGTTTAGCTAGCCGGAACGATTTTTTTGTCGGTGGCAATATGTTTATTTATTACAGTGCTAAACAGATTCGCAATCAGGATTTCCGAGGCCCGGATTTTTTCGCTGTGTTGGGTGTTGACAGCAATACTTCCCGACAAGGCTGGGTAGTTTGGGAAGAAAACGGACGTTACCCGGATGTCATTGTGGAACTGCTGTCGCCGTCAACGGCAAATCAGGATACAGGCAAAAAAAAGGATATTTACGAGCAGGTTTTTAGAACGCCTGATTATTTTGTTTTCGATCCTTTCGATCCGAATTCTTTGCGGGGATGGCATTTAGATAATAATCAACGCTATCAACCGTTAGTACCCAACGAGCGGGGTTGGCTGTGGAGTCAAACTTTAGGCTTTTGGTTGGGGGCTTGGGAAGGAATTGTCGATCGAGAAACAGCAGTCTGGGCGCGTTTCTACGACGAGTCTGGCAATCTAATTCTGTTACCTGAGGAAGCTGCTCAACAGCAAGTAGAAACTGCTCAACAGCAAGCCGAAGCTGCTCAACAGCAAGCCGAACAGGAACGCCAACGAGCCTCGCGACTAGAGGCCAGATTGCGAGAATTGGGAGAAGATCCGAATGCTTTAAATCAGTAATCGCAAATCATAGCGAATAATCAATTGTAGATTGTAGATTAAATCTACAATCTACAATCCCCGATCTTAAAAGTGAACCAATGACTCAAAACTATCCTATCAAAAATGGCAAAGTTGCTATCTTGCTGCACGAGGGAATTCTCGGCCATTCCGGCAAAACAGGCTTAGCCTTTTTACGCTACAGCGAAGCACAAATTGTAGCAGTAATTGACCGCCAATGTACAGGAAAATCTTTGTCTGAATTAACTGGTATTCCTCAGCAAGTACCGATTGTTGCTTCCGTTGCAGAAGCACTGCAATTTGTGCCGGATATTTTGCTAATTGGTATCGCTCCATCTGGCGGTGTTTTGCCGCCGGAATGGTTGCCAGAAATTAATCAAGCGGTAGCAGCAGGTTTGTCGGTTGTCAACGGTTTGCACGCGAAACTTGCACCTTTGATAACGGTTCCGTTAACCGAAAATCAATGGATTTGGGACGTGCGTCAGGAACCGAAGTCTGTTGGGGCGATCGCCTCTGCCGCCGCTGCTAAATTAAGCTGTCGCCGCGTGTTAACCGTCGGTACAGATATGAGCGTTGGCAAAATGTCAACCAGTTTGGAACTCAATCGCACTTGTTTGCAGCGGGGTTGGCGTTCCAAATTTTTAGCAACCGGACAAACGGGTTTAATGATTGGAAATGAAGGCATTGCTTTGGATGCAGTGCGAGTTGATTTTGCCGCCGGTGCAGTGGAACAAGCGGTGATAAAATTGGGTTCTGAATGCGATATTCTGCACGTAGAAGGGCAAGGTTCGCTACTGCATCCGGGTTCGACGGCGACTCTGCCGCTGTTGCGGGGTACGCAGCCAACTCACTTAATTTTAGCGCACCGAGCCGGACAAATTCACCTTCGCCATCACCCGCACGTAGCAATTCCCAGGTTATCGAAAGTGGTTGAATTGTACGAAATGGTAGCTGCGGCGGCGGGTGCTTTTGTCGGGGCAAAAGTGAGCGCGATCGCCCTTAACACTCATCACTTAAATGAGGCAGATGCGCTGTTAGCAATAGCTGAAATTCAAGCAGAAACGGGATTGGCTTGTACCGATCCGGTGCGGTTTGGCGCGGAGGTGTTGCTGGGGGCGATCGCCAATTGATATGCTACAATAAGTTACAACTAGCTAAGAGCTACTGAAAATTATGACACAAAGCATTCAAGCAAAAACACTGACACTGCGCGATGTCAAAACAAAATTTAACTTCCAACTTGCAGAAGACGAGCAATTTTTCCGGGAGTGGATTGACGATTTACCAGAAATTACTGATGAAGAAAAGCGCTATCTAGACAAAATAAAGGTTGGCTATATTAACAGTGCCCAGTACCCCATGATCGAAGATACCGTGAAAATGGTGGTATTGGCTCCCTTGCTATTTTTAGCAGATTTTTTCCTAACTCCGTTTCACATAGAGTCCGAAAAATCGGTGGAACTTCTTACGGTGGATGAAGGTATACTTGTCAGAGGAAGTATTGATATTCTGCTTTTAATTGAATCTTTTTGGGTTGTGGCGATCGAAGCCAAGCGAGCTCAATATTCCCTTGATGCAGGACTTCCACAGCTACTCTTTTATATGCTGAGTAACCCCAATCCTGACAGACCAACTTTTGGACTTCTGACAAATGGCAGCAACTTCAGATTCATTAAATTGGTTAAACAAGACACTCCGCAGTACGCTTTATCTTATGAGTTTGTAATCGATCGCGCCCAGGACTTTTACGAAGTTTTTCGCATTTTCAAACGAATCGCTGCTGTAGTTTCCAACTATAACTCATGATTGCAAGTTCTGTTTCCTTACCCCCAGAATGCGTTCTACGCCCAGCGTCGGAGCAAGATATCAAATCAATTAGAAAGTTAGTCTGGAGTGCCAAACTCGATCCAACTCAGTTGCGCTGGGAGCAATTCTGGGTTATTGAATGTGAGGGAAAATTGGCGGCTTGCGGACAGTTGCGCAACTTTTCCGGCGCGCAAGAGTTGGGTAGTTTGGTGGTGGCGAAGGATTGGCGCGATCGCGGTTTGGGCATTTATCTCACAAAATATTTAATTCAACAAGCTACAGAACCGCTATACTTAGAATGTTTGGGAAAGCGACTCGCATCATTTTATACTCGCTTTGGCTTCGTAGAAGTTTCTGTGCAAGATTTGCCGCAGTCGCTTAAATTTAAGTTCGGTTTGTCTCAGTTAGCTAAAATTTTATTCAGAATTCCTGTAACAATTATGCAGTATCGAGAAAGTTTTTTATAAGTATGACTTTTATGAATTTAAGATTCTGAATTTATGAATTGATTTTAATTTCGACTTGTTCCATAATTGCGATTACAGGGCTAAAGCTAAAAAGTGGTTTTGTACGCTACTTATAGGATTCGCGGTGCAGTGTGCATCGCCCTACATATAGAGATTATGCGTCTCAGACTCGATTGCAGGGTGCGATCGACGTGCATTCATCAAAAACTTCTACCTCATCAGACTCGATCGCACTTGCATTCGTCACTACAAACTCATAACGGGTATTTTACCGGAGATGGTGTCAGTCATGGACTAGATATATATGGATCTTCCTGATGGGGCTACAGAGATTGCGTAAGTTCAGAGTTCACAGCCTGCGGTAGTCCACTTGGCTGAATTGGCACAACTATCAGCCAGATTCGTAGGCTGAAACAATTGATAAATCGTTGATTGCGGTTGTGAAATTGTCCTGTGCCAATACCATAGAGAGAAAGTGTCAGGGCGATCGCCCCACAGACATTCGATTCCTGGCAAATTAGTAAGTGTAGAGCAAACGAGTCACAACCCAGTCAAAAAAAGTAACCCCAAAAATAAAACATTTTCACAGTAGCAGTAATGCGGAATCAATCAATCTCTAATGTAGTTGACAACATCTACCCTTGAGGCAAAACCCACCAACGGCTCAACCACTAAATCCTTAATTCAATACCTCGGAATTACCGAATTTAGACCGCCCGCAACCGCTGCTCAAATCCCTTCAATATTTCAAAAATTCTTTACCTTTAATCCGGGTAGAGGCAGACAAGACAAGAACAATGAAATATCAGGGCAATCAATCAATCTCAACCGAGAAAATGCAGCCTCTCAAATAGCACAAACAGACAATTACACATCCCTATATTTTAACACAACAGGAGTAAATATCATGTTCAACGTACTAAAAGCTTTCGGCTCTATCTTCTCCACTCAAGGATACAGCACCGCCAACAATATGTTAATCAAAAATTACGTCAACACCAACTTTAACTATTTCAACGAAGAAGCAGTCGTCGATGAATCGATTTACCCGAATCAAACAGGTCGCGTCCGCTTCCAAGGTAGCTGGTGGCCCGCACGGTGCGATCGCCAAATCACCCTCACACCCGGAGACACCGTTTATGTCATCGGCGTTGACAGCATCACTCTGTTAGTTTCCCTCGCTCCCGCAGACTAAATCAGAGCATCAACAACCAGGAAATGCGACCTTTTAAATAGCATAAATAGGCGATTAAACTTCCATATATATTAACACAACAGGAGTCAGGGAAATGTTCAACTTAGCAAAAGCTTTCGGTTCTATTTTTTCTATTCACACTTACAGCACAGAAAACAATATGTTAATCGACAACTACATCAACACCAATTTTGTCTATTTCAACGAAGAAGCAGTCGTCGATGAATCGATTTACCCAAATCAAACAGGTCGCGTCCGCTTCCAAGGTAGCTGGTGGCCCGCACGGTGCGATCGCCAAATCACCCTCACACCCGGAGATACTGTTTATGTGATCGGCGTTGACAGCATCACTCTGTTAGTTTCCCTCACTCCCGCCGACTAAACGAGAACTCGATCCAAACTGCCTAATTTTTCACACCACACATGATTTCGGCAGGGTTTATGCAAATAAACCCTGCCTTTTTTATGCTTAAATAAGTTGAGACACATCCTAGCCATATTTAAACCAGTGAACTTTCAATCAGTCATTGCAACACTGAATCAATTCTGGAGCGATCGAGGCTGCCTGATCGCCCAATCCTACGACACAGAAAAAGGTGCAGGAACCATGAATCCCCACACCTTTCTTAGAGCAATTGGCCCCGAACCTTGGTCTGTAGCCTACGTCGAACCCTGTCGCCGCCCCACCGACGGACGCTACGGCGAAAATCCTAACCGCTTCCAACATTACTATCAATATCAAGTTCTGATTAAACCCTCTCCTCCCAACATTCAAGAAGTTTATTTAGACTCACTCAGAGCATTAGGAATTCGCCCAGAAGACCACGACATTCGTTTCGTTGAAGACAACTGGGAGTCGCCCACCCTCGGAGCTTGGGGTGTGGGCTGGGAAGTCTGGCTTGACGGGATGGAAATTACTCAATTTACCTATTTTCAACAGTGCGGTAGCATAGATTGTCGCCCCGTTTCGATTGAGATTACCTACGGGCTAGAACGCCTCGCAATGTATCTCCAAGAAGTTGATGCGATGACCAAAATTCAGTGGAAAGATGGTATAACTTACGGTGATGTTTTCCTGCAAGGGGAAATAGAACAATGTACTTATAATTTTGAAGCTTCTAATCCTGAATTGTTGTTTACTTTGTTTGGATTGTACGAGCAAGAAGCTGAACAATTAACACAAAAAGGCTTGGTTTTACCTAGTCTTGATTATGTACTCAAATGTTCTCACACTTTCAATTTGCTTGATGCTAGAGGTGTGATTTCGGTGACGGAAAGAACTCGCTATATTACCAAGATTCGGAATTTGGCGCGCCAGGTTGCTCAGCTTTATTTGGAACAGCGCGAACATTTGGGTTTTCCTTTGGATAAAGCTGTGAAGGTTTGACAAAGCAGTTCGGTAACGGATTCTTTAATAGAGGGCGGGTTTTGCCTTGATACAGTGGATTGTTTCATAAATTATGAGCCCCTACAAGCGTTGGGCGGGGGCGGGTTTTGCCTTGATAAAGTCGATTGTTTCATAAATTATGAGCTAAACCCGCCCCTACAACAGACCAATAGTCATACCATATTTTAAATTAATTCAATGCCTAATTATTCACAAAATAATACAGAAACAATTCCTCAATTGCGAGTTGAGGGTGTAAGTTTGAAAACACCGATCGCCTCTAGCTACTTATTAGACAATATCTCGTTTGATGTGCACAAGGGCGATCGCGTGGCAATTGTCGGGCCTTCGGGGGCTGGGAAAACTACGCTGTTGCGGTTGTTAAACCGACTCAGCAGCCCCACCAGCGGCTCGATTTATCTGGAAAATCGGGATTACCGACAAATACCTGCGATCGAACTTCGGCGACAAATCACCCTGATCATGCAAGAATCTAAGCTGTTGGGGATGTCGGTGCGGGAGGCGTTGGCTTATCCTTTGAAGTTGCGGGGTGTGACTCCATCAAACATTGCTGAGAGAATTAGCGGGGCGATCGCACAATTACACATACCCCAAGAATGGCTCGATCGCACCGAATTGCAGCTTTCCACTGGCCAAAAACAGTTAGTGGCGATCGCCCGCGGCATCATCCTGGAACCGAAAATATTGCTTTTAGACGAACCAACATCCGCCCTAGATGCCGGAAAAGCCGCCCACCTTTTGGAAGTATTAACACAACTAACTAACAATCAAACCACAATTTTAATGGTCAATCACCAATTAGAATTAGCCGAACAGTTTAGCACGCGAGTCCTGCATTTACAGCGCGGAAAACTCCTCGAATATTCCCCATCTCATCAAATAAATTGGCTGCAACTGCGGCAAAATTTAATCCAAGCAGAAGCAGAAGCAGAACAAGAATGGTGAACATTTGTAGGGTGCGCCGAGGCGCTACAGAATCAATGAGCGCCCCCTCCACCACCCGCACCCGGTTTCACCTTTTTAAAACCCAAAATAGCAATCCCGCTTACCAGCAATGCAATTCCCACAAAATAAAAACAATCATTAAAAGCCATCACATAAGCTTCCCGACGCACAATATTATCAATTCCCTGAATTGCCTGATTTTGCGCCACGCTCAAATCAGCACCGCGACTCACAAAATACTGAGTCATTTGATTTATTCTTTCCTGCGTTGCCTGATTGTACAAAGAAACAGATTCCCCTAATCGATTCGAGTGAAATTGCTCGCGCATCGTCACCAAAGTTCCTAGGGCCGGAATCCCCATCGAACCTCCCATATTTCGCATCATATTAAACAAACCAGAAGCCGAACCAGCCTCGTGTTTCTCCATACCAGCCGTGGCAATAGTTGACAGCGGTACCATAATTAAAGGCTGTCCCAATGCTCGCACTAATTGCGACCAACGCAACTGATCGATGCCCGTCTCGTGAGTCATGCTGGCATTCATAAAACAACTCACCGCAAACAAACTCACACCGATGCCAATCATCAGCCGCAGATCGATTCGCTGCATCAATTTCGGCACCATCGGCACGAGGAATAACTGCGGCACGCCGCCCCACATAATCACCTCGCCAATTTGCATGGCATTATACTGCTGAATCTGACCTAAATACAGGGGCAAAATGAATACCGAACCGTACAATCCCACCCCCAAAGAAACATTCACAACAGTTGCTAAAGCGAAATTGCGGCGACTCAATAATCGTAGGTTAATAAACGGTTTTTTTCTAGTTAGTTCAATCCAGAAAAAAGCGCTGATAAATATGGCAGAAACTATGCTTAAACGCAAAACCAAATCAGAACTCAACCAGTCTTTGCGGCTGCCTTCTTCTAACACAACTTGCAGGGAACCCAGGCCGATCGCCATTGAGGCAATTCCCCACCAGTCGCCCCCTTTTAGCAGTTCGAGCCGCATCGGCGTCGGGGCGACGGCATACCACACACCTGCTAGCAGCAGCAGCCCCGGAACCAAATTTAAATAAAAGACATATTGCCAGCCGTAATTCTCCGTCAGCAAACCTCCCAATGTCGGCCCGATGGATGGTGCAAAAGTAGCTGTCAGGGCAAACATCGCCATGCCGACTGGTTGCTTTTTGGGCGCAAATTTGTTAGCAAAAACGTAAAAGCCATCGGAATTAAAATCCCACCAGTCAATCCCTGCAACCCCCGAAACACAATCATTGAACTCAAATCCCACGCCCAAGCGCAGCACATGGAAAAGAATACAAAGAAAGCGGCATTTACCAAGATGTAGCGGCGAACAGAGAACACCTGCGATAGCCAACACGTCAGCGGAATTACGACAATTTCTGCGACTAGATAAGAGGTGGAAATCCAAGAACCTTCTTCTAAAGTTGCGCCTAAAGCTGCTTGAATATCTTTGATAGAAGCGTTGGTGATTTGGATGTCCAAAACCGCCATGAAAGCGCCGATCATTGTTGCCATGACGCCGATCCAGGTTTTTAAGGGAACGCGATCGTCGCTTTGCTGTTGGGGAATTGCACTGGTATTTGCCATTGGTTTTGCATCTTGTGTAATTAATTTGGATGTTTTAACCGCAGAGGGCGCAGAGGGCGCAGAGAAAGAGAGGGGAGTCAAGAAGGAGAGAAGTTTATCAATTTTTTAGGAAATTAAACCCATTTTTTGATAAATTGGTCTGACTAAGTGTTTTAAAGCGGGCAACTGTTTGCTAAAAACTACCGCTGCTAAAATACAAATTATACCGCCAAGTATGACTGTGTTGGGAGAGCCGATATAATTGGCCAATCCGCCGGCTACTAAATTGCCAAATGGTGTGACTCCAAAAAATGCCATTGTGTAGATGCTCATTACTCTGCCGCGTTTGTCGTCTTCTACAATTGTTTGCAAGAATGTGTTTCCTGCTGCAAATTGGATGATGAAACCCCACCCCACGAATAACATCATGATTAATGACAGCCACAAGACTCGGGATAAACCAAAACCGATCAGTCCGAATCCCATGACGGCGGGGGAAATAGCAATTAATTTGCCGATACCGACGACACTTTTTCGTCCAATTAAATAAATCGCGCCTGAAAATGCTCCGACTCCAGAAGCTGCCATCAAAAAGCCGAGGGTTTGTGCGTCGCCGTGGAGTATTTTTGTGGCAAAAATTGGGACTAATACTGTGTGTGACATTCCGGCGAAGCTGACTAATGATAATAAGAGGAGAATTGCTCTAATCGGCGGAAAGCCGAAGGCGTAAACGAATCCTTCTTTTAATCTTTGTAAGGGTTTTGTATTAGTTTCGGGAATTTGGCGCGGCTTGATTTTCATCGCTAATAAGCCTGCAATTACGGCGATGTAGCTGATTCCGTCAATCAGGAAACAATAACTAGAGCCGATTGTAGCTATCAGCAAACCTGCAATTGCCGGCCCGATCAATCTGGCTCCGTTGAACATGGAAGCGTTGAGGGCGATCGCATTTGCTAAGTCTTCTTTTTTGTCTACGATTTCGGGCACGAAAGCTTGTCGTGCTGGTGCGTCAAACGCATTAATTGCCCCTTGAAAGAAACTCAATACCAGGATTTGCCAGATGTTCACGACTCCTGTTAGCGCTAAAAATGCTAGGGCTAAGGATTGAACCATTGCTAATACTTGAGTGGCAATTATGACTCTGTGCCGGTTCCAGCGATCGATTAAAACTCCTGCAAAAGGCAGTAAAATTAATGTGGGGATTTGACTGGTAAATCCGACTACGCCCAGCATCAAAGGTGAATCGCTTAAATGGTAGACAAGCCAAATAGTAGCGACTTGGGTCATCCAATTGCCAATGAGTGAGATGCCTTGTCCTGCAAAAAATAGGCGATAATTTCGAGATTTGAGGGCCGGAGGAAGTTTTATGGATTTGATTTTTGCTTGTAGATTCATGTATCAGTACGGATCGAGCAATCCTATTTGATTGGTAAACATTTTGTAGGTAGCGCCTCTGGGCTATTGATTTTCACAATCGCCTAAAAACCTTTGTACTTATTGTTTATAGCGGAGTCTCCCTCCGCCTTGCATCCCCCAATCGAATGGGGAATTTAACTGGGTTGTTTGCTCCTTCTTAAGGTATAGAGGATGCTCGTTGATTTTGGAGTCCGATCGCCCAAAAATAATACTTTTGAAGTATTTGTGGAGATTTGAGTATTCAGAATTTATGAACTCCCATCACAGAAACCGGGTTTTTTATGGAATTTGGCCGCTGTTACCGCGTATTTTTCGACAAAAAGCCCGGTTTCTGGCCGATCGCGGGTTGCTCAGAAACCGGGTTTTTTGGGGAATTTGCGGGCTGTTACCGCGTATTTTTGGACAAAAAACTCGGTTTGTGCCCTTCCCTCACTCAATGCTTAACAGCCAAGTCCCCAGGTAACGCATCAATGGAACATCCCCTGGAGTGCGGATGCGGACGTTGAAATGGTACATTCCGCCGGGACTGGGGTTTCTGACGTTGGAGAGCACAACTTCAACGTTGCTACCTGCTGGAATTGGTTCTGCGGGATAAATTTCTATGAATCGATTTTCTTTGTCCCAGATTACTTCTTGTAATTGTATTGTTTTGTCTTTGACGCGCACTTTAATATCTTTTTGGTCGAATTCGCCTTTGTAGTAGTCTGGATAGGATATGTTCAGTTGGGCGATCGCCAGACTTACTTTTTTGGAAGGAATTCGTAGCCGGTATCTGTCGCCGCTCATCCCGGCTTTGCCGTAATCCAAGCGATAGTTTAATTGGTTGGCGCGATCGGGGCCGCCGAAAATTGTGAATCCCGGCATTCCTTGGGCTAAACTGATGGCGGGTAAGCCTGTCAGCAAACAACCTGTAACTGCTAGTGCTGAAAATAATCGTCTCATAATCGCTCCTCTGACCAAAATTAGAATGGAACCTTAAATATTTACTGCGGGCAATTTGCAATGAATGCCTTTAATATAGCGATTGTTTTGGCAATTTGATGAGTGCGATCGCCCGAGTTCAATCAATTTTTTTTTGTGTAATACTGACAACTGACATTCAAACTACAGAATTAGGCAGCGTTTTATTTTATCATGCTCGGCTGCAAATTTAACAATTTAGCGAATTTGAATCTATAAGACAAGTTAAAGAAGCGAGTGTATTTTTGGCGATCGGCTTTAGTATCAACGTGAGAAGCCAGAAGCGATTTCAACCGCGGACTGGGAAAAACAGCCAGCGATTGAAATCGCGCCTACACAAACGATGTCCGCCTCCGCGGACTGGGAAATTTGAATTTCAACCTGCGTCGGCAGGTTTTGTCTGACTTTCTGGCGGTTTCAACCGCCCTGTCTCGTCCAGGCGCGGTTTCAACCGCCATGTATGCGTGCGGTTTCAACCGCCCTGTCTATGTCTAGAGTAAAGGAGAGTTAATGAAATTAGCGATCGCCAAAGAAGTCCAAGCAGAGGAACGCCGGGTAGCCTTAGTACCCGACGCTGTAGCCCGATTAGTCAAACAAGGCGTCGAAGTTTGGGTAGAGGCCGGTGCCGGCGCAAAATCCTTTTTCTCGGATCTTGCTTACGAAGAAGCCGGAGCTCGTGTTATCGGTGATACCGCTACGCTGTGGGGCGAAGCCGATGTCGTCGTCAAAATCGGGGAATTGCAAGAATCAGAAGTTCATCAACTTCGCGAAGGAGGAGTTTTCATCGGATTTTTGAATCCTTTGGGAAATCCGGCTTTAGTGCAGCGGTTGGCAGATCGCCAAGTAACGGCATTCAGCATGGAAATGATCCCGCGCACCAGCCGCGCTCAAAGCATGGATGCACTGTCATCCCAGGCCAACGTCGCCGGTTACAAAGCCGTACTGATTGCAGCTTGTGCATTGCCGAAATATTTCCCAATGCTGACAACTGCGGCGGGTACAATCCGCCCCGCGAAAATATTGGTAATGGGAGTAGGCGTTGCGGGCTTACAGGCGATCGCGACAGCGCGACGTTTGGGCGCAGTCGTCGAAGCCTTTGACATCCGCCCAGAAACCAAAGAACAAGTACAAAGCTTGGGCGCTAAATTCGTTGATGTCGAACTCAAGGAAGAAACAGTCGCCGCCGGTGGTTACGCAAAAGAGTTATCAGAAGCCGCCAAAGAATACACCCGCCAAGTCCTGACTCAACACGTCAGCGCTTCCGATGTAGTGATTACAACTGCTCAAGTTCCTGGCAGAAAAGCACCTATTTTAGTTACTAGAGAAATGGTTTCTCAAATGAAGCCCGGATCGGTAATTGTTGACCTCGCGGCCGAACAAGGCGGCAATTGCGAATGTTCTGAAGCGGGGAAAGATGTTGAATGGAACGGCGTTAATGTCATCGGCCCGATTAATGTGCCCTCGTCGATGCCGGTACACGCTAGCGAAACTTACTCGAAGAATATCTCGGCTTTAGTTCAGTTGATGCTGAAAGATCAGGAACTCAATTTGAATTTTGAAGATGATATCATTGCTGGTTCTTGTGTCGCCCGCGATGGCGAAATTAGCAACCAGCGAGTTCGGGATGCTTTGGCTGCTCAAGCATCCGTAGTCAATTAGATGGTTCATGAAAATATCCCGGCGATTGAAATCGCGGCTACACAAACAAAAATATCTCGGCGATTGAAATCGCGGCTACACAAACAATGTCCGCCTCCGCGGACTAATCAGATTCTCTTGTTATTTCTTAGTCTGCCTCCGCAGACTTCGTTTGTGTAGTAGCGGTTTCAACCGCCGAATCATAAAGGGATGACTGGCGGACACAACCGGAAACGAGTTATTTCCAATTACCAATTACCAATTGTTATGGCAGAAGGATTGATTGCAGGTTTAGTGGTGTTTACTCTAGCGTCGTTTGTGGGATTTGAAGTAATTAATAAAGTCCCGCCGACGCTGCACACACCTTTGATGTCGGGATCGAATGCGATTTCGGGAATTGCAGTTTTAGGCGCAATTCTGATTTCGGGCCAGGGAAATGTGACTGTTACTTCGATTTTGGGGACGATCGCGATCGCCCTTGCCACCATTAACGTTGTCGCAGGTTTCTTAGTAACCGATCGAATGCTGCAAATGTTCAAGAAAAAAGAGGTTAAAGCGTGAGTGATTTTCTGCCCAGTGGCATTCAACTAGGTTATTTAGTTGCCGCATCTTTGTTTATTATCGGTTTGAAACAGTTGGGTTCCCCTGCAACCGCGCGTCAAGGAAATGTGTTAGCTGCGATCGGGATGTTAATTGCGATCGTCGGTACTTTACTCGAAAAGCAAGTTATCAGCTACGAATTGATTGCTATCGGCATCATCATCGGTTCCATTGTGGGAACAATTATGGCGAAAACCGTCGCGATGACGGATATGCCGCAGATGGTGGGTTTGCTTAACGGTTTCGGGGGCGCGGCTTCTGCACTCGTTGCTGTGGGGGAATTCTGGCGCTATCTCAGCATCCCGGAATCGCCAACTCCCGATGCGACAATCACGATCCTTTTGGGCGTATTAATCGGCGGAATTACTTTTACTGGTAGCCTTGTAGCGTTTGCAAAACTGCAAGAATTGCTACCTGGTGCGCCGATTTCGTTTCCGCTACAACAGCCGTTTAATGCTTTACTGGCGATCGCGCTTTTAGCCGGCAGCGGTTATATGGTGTTTCACCCGGAAGATGTACCGGTATTCCTGGCTTTGGTGGCTATTTCTAATATCCTGGGTATCATGTTTGTGCTGCCGATTGGGGGTGGTGATATGCCCGTGGTGGTGTCGCTGCTTAACTCCTATTCGGGGATTGCGGCGAGTGTGGCTGGGTTCATTTTGATGAACAATATGCTGATTATTGCTGGGGCACTTGTGGGCGCGTCGGGAATCATTTTGACGCAGATCATGTGTAAGGCGATGAATCGATCGATCTCTAGCGTATTGTTTGGGGCGTTTGGTAGCGGTGGCGGTGGTGCGACTGCTGGGGCTGTTGCTGGTGGGGCGATCGACAAAACTGTTCGCAGCATCAATCTCGAAGAAAGTGCGATGATGTTAGGCTATGCGCGATCGGTTGTAATTATTCCCGGTTACGGGATGGCTGTAGCGCAAGCACAGCACGCCGTGCGGGAGTTAGCCGACGGTTTGGAAAAAATGGGTGTTGACGTGAAATACGCGATTCACCCGGTGGCTGGGCGGATGCCGGGGCACATGAATGTGCTGTTGGCGGAAGCAAACGTGCCTTATCCGCAGTTGTACGATATGGACGATATCAATCCGCAGTTTGACGAAACTGATGTTGCTTTGGTAATCGGGGCTAACGATGTAGTGAATCCGGCGGCGCGTCACGATACGGCGAGCCCGATTTATGGGATGCCGATTTTGGAGGTTGATAAGGCTAAGCATACGATCGTGATTAAGCGTGGGATGAGTGCTGGTTTTTCCGGTGTAGACAATGAGTTGTTCTACAAGGATAAGACGATGATGTTGTTTGGTAGCGCTAAGGATGTGGTTGCCAAATTGGTTTCTGAGGTGAAGCAGTTGTAGGATTTTTTAACCGTAGATGAACGCTGATTAACGCGGATGATTAAACCCGGTTTCTACAAGAAACCGGGTTTTTGTTTTGGGTTTGTTTTAGATTGTGTCTGGTTGATTTGCAATGTTGTAGGGGCGGGTTTTACAAACAATAATTGACTAAAATTAATAATCTCGTAAACCCGCCCCCTCCATGCTAGAAGGATGCCACCGGACTTGATATTATGCAATGCTAGCTTGGTTTAAATATCCACTGGAAATAGGTGTATGTGAAAATCCTTGTTCTCTGGCTTTTTGAAACCATTTTTCTGCTTCAGTGCGATCGGCTGCTACACCATCAGCACCGCACAGATAAATTCCTGCTAAGTTGTTTGAGGCAACACCATAGCCTTGCTCAGCGGATTTGATGTACCATTTAATTGCTTCTAATATCATCCTTTCTCCACCTAATCCTAAATGGTACATACTGGCAATTATGCACTGGGATTCAGCATTCCCTTGTTCTGCTAGTGGTTTTAACAAGGTAAATGCTTGGGTATAATCTTGGGTATTAAAAGCGGCTAGACCTTTTTCTAATTCAGGCATTAACGGTCATTAATAAATTCAATATACTATAATAGCATTAAACGAATTCAGGAAACATTACCATGAACAGACAAAAAATCCTCCTAGATCCGGTTTTACCGACAGAAGCAGAAACAAAAGCTATCAAATTGTTGGATAAAATGCTATGTTTCAAGACAGAAAATGGTGATTCTGAGACATCCAAAGTAAAATTGGTGGAAGTGGGCGGGGAAGCGATCTCACTTCCTGAATCTCTCTATCAATTGTTGTGTCAATCTGCACATTTAATGGCGGCTGGTAAAGCAGTGTCTTTAGTGCCAATTGAGCAAGATATGACTGTTGAAGAAGCTGCGACTTTGCTCAATGTGTCGCCACAATTTGTAGTCAAATTGCTCGATGATGGGGAAATTGCCTATGGAAAAGTAGGAAACCAGCGGCGGATAAGTTTGGCAAGTGCGATCGCCTATAAACAGCAGCGTACTGTTAAGCGCCGTGAAATTCTCAAGGAATTAGCTCAGTTTAGCCAAGAAGAGGAATTGCATGAAGCCAGAGTATACAGCTAGCAGGTTGATTCCGATTTTTGCAGATAAGATTCAACGTTATTATCAGAATATTTCGTAGGTTGTAGTGAAGGGCGATCGTTCTTGTGTGCAGACGTGCGATCGCTATGCAGCAAGTTTTTGAATTCAGAAGGATCTGCTGTCTCAAAAAATAGTTCCAACGCTTCGATCAGATTTCGTCGCGCTTCTTCTATATTGTCACCTTGGCTGGCAATATCGAGTTCCGGGCAAAGGGATACATATCCGTCGCCTTCTCGTTCAATAATTGCTGTCAACTGTTGTGTTGACTTCATAATTTGAAGTGGCGGACTGCCAAGCTCAAACAATTATAGTTTTACTTGAGATTATCTCACATCTTTCGCTGTTCGGTGGAGACGGGCGATCGCCCTATACAATGCTAGCTTGGTTTAAATAGTCACGGGCGATCGGTGCTAGTCAAATATATCTGCGATCGGAGATTTTTTAAATATAATGAAATCCTAAAGAATTAAGAGAACTGCAAAAATTGTACTAACCTTAGAGCTAAAGTCAATTAAATTAAAAAAGTTTCAACTATGTCAGATCAACCTTTTAATATCCGCCAACTCAATGACCTAGATTATGACAAAGCAGAACCACTCCTGGAAGATTATCAGGAAACGCTAATCGAGCTATTTGTCAATTCTACCGAAGGAGAAGAATACTGTAAAACTTATCCAGACGTTGGATTTTGGATCTCGCAGTTCATTTATTACGGTTTTGGCTATGAAGGTTTTACGCTGCCTCGCATGAAAGTGGAAGATGTGGCAACTGTAGTCGAAGAGTTGTTTCCCAGGAAAGTGAGTTTGCTTTCGCCGGAAGAAGGTGAAAATGCTATCCCGGAATTATTGGCGTTCTGGCAATTTTTGAAGCGAGAATTTAAACTGCGAAATGCCACTTCAATTATCAAATACCTGCGGGATATCGAGCCGGAATTTAAGGAGATTATGGAAGATTCCTCTAAATTTGGATTTGCCAAATCCTTTGTAACGCTCGGTCAGCAAGCAGGGTTTGATATGAGTACGGGGGAAGGTCTAACACAATTTCAGGAGATATATAATGCTAGCATTGCTCCTATAATGGCAGCTAAAAACTCCGATACATCGGGATTTTCCAGCCAACCGATAAGTGGTAGTGCTGTGAATGAATCTAAAGCAAGTAAAGAAAAGCAAAAAAAAGCAAAAAATACGGCGGCTGAATCGAGAAAACGCAACCGCACTAAGAAAAAATGAGGTTTAGCAAGTATCTATCCTCACTTCACTCTTCTTCGGATTCTTCTCAGCATCTTGTTAGCTTCTCCGATCCCGCGAAACTTCCAAACTAATAAATAACACATCAAACAAAACCCAAAAATTCCTAACACGATCGCACTTTCTTCCGGTGAGTTGGTAGTTCGATCGAACTTCCCACTCTTCGGACTTGCTTGGATGTTGTTAGTTCGATCGACAGTTCGATCGCCCGCTTGCAAGTTAAAATTGTGTTGTTCAATAGCATTACTATTTTTAAATTTTCGATCTATTTCTTGAAATGACTTCGCCTGTTCGCAGCTTGTTAAGGATAATCCCATAAGGATAAAAATTAGGAAATAACAGGGCGATTTCACGATTTTTACTTCCATTTATGGAGAAAGCGACTAAATGAATATAAGACTGACTCGTGGGAAGGCAGAAACCGGGTTTTTTGCGAAAATACTTCGTATACAGCCACAAATTCCCTGAAAAACCCGGTTTCTTTGGTCTGAGTGCGCGGTCAGAAACCGGGTTTTTTGCGAAATACTTCGTACACAGCTACAGATTATCTTAAAAAATCTGTTTCTTTGGTTTGAGTTCGTAAATCCTGCGAATAATTTCTACAATAGCGGTGTATGATTTTCGTAAGTTGTAGTTAAGGGCGATCGCTATGCAGCCGATTATGGAATTCTGAAGGATCGGCTGTCTCAAAAAATAGTTCCAACGCTTCGATCAGATTCCGTCGCGCTTCTTCTATATTGTCACCTTGGCTGGCAATATCAAGTTCTGGGCAAAGGGATATATATCCGCCGCCTTTTCGTTCGATAATGGCTGTCAACTGTTGTGTTGAATTCATAATACTATAATAGCATTATTCGACATCAGGCAAGTTTTCGGGAATGCGTTACTTGGCTGATGTAGAACTTTTCAACTTAATTATCGCTCTTGTCGTCTATCAAAACTTTATCGAGGATTCTGTACCGTGAATAATGGTGGAAAGTTTTTTAACGCCGCAAACCTGACTGTCGGTGTACTAAGTTTGTTAGCGGCTGTTGTCGGTGCGGGAATTGCTTATGCTCAAGGTTGGCAGCCGCTGTTATTTGGACAAAACGCTCGTTTTTCCTGCCAAAATCAGCCAGATACTCAGCGGGGAGGTGACGTTTGGACTGTCATGTACCGTCACGATCAAGGTCAAAAACCTTGGTTGAAAATCGTTACAACTTTAGGCGATAATTATAAGCCTCTAAAACGCTGCGAAGAAATTTCTGAACGATTGAACGGTTATCGCAAAGATGGTTTAATTCGGCTAGCTTATAGAGACGATCCTAAGACTCCGAATCAATACGTGATTTGCGCTAAAACTAAGTTGAGTGGCGAGGGTTGTCCGCTGTTGGTGACGTTGAAGCCCGGTAGCGAAACAGAGGCTTATAACGCAATGCGAGATATGACTGAAAATTTGCTGAATGGTACTGGGGTTTATCAAGGTGGCGGGGGTAAGCAGGTAGTTCCTAAGTTTTCTCCGTCTTCGCCAGAGATTGATTTAACTCCTTTTTTGGCTGAAGAGGATCGGATTGCTGGATCTAATTCTGCTAAGTGATATTAAATTTATAGGAATTACGCATGGGGTTCAGAAACCGGGTTTTTTACAAAAATACTTCGTTACATCTCATATATTAGGAAAAAACCCCGGTTTCTTTGGTCGGAGTGCGTAAGTCCTGATTCATTGAAAAGTTCGTTTTGCCTAATTGTTATAATCCTCAAGTGGCTGGCAACATCCAGGCTGGAAAGTGGCAGTGCCAGGTATCGGAAACCCTGACACCGCATGACTTCGTGGATTTTGACTTTATCACAGTTCTTAATAAAAATTTGAAGCCTTTATAGGTTACAACTTACAAGTCTCTGCACGAGAGAAGAAGAGCCCTACCACTCTCAAGCCCCCCAAATCCACCGCCAGATTCACTCCCACCACACCAAACAAGACCTCAAGATGCCACGGGAGGTGTGCTGATGGTGCATTGGTATTGAATGTTAGTTGAGAGTAGTCTAACCATTCTCCTTTCTCTCCTTTCTGTTTCCAGCCGATCACCTCGGCATAAGCAAACCATACTTTATCATCATACTTCTCCGTGCCACCAAGACTTTGATAAATCTGCTTCTGCACGGAAAAGCCGAAGCGTCCATCACTATATTTTACCCAAAGTCGATCCATCGCCCGCAAATCTGGACAGGAAAAATTTTCGACATTTTTAACGTCTAGCCAACCTTCTTTTTGTCTCCCCGCCACTTCTAACATTTTGTTACCAGTTTCCCTATCTGCTTCCTTCCACTGCCCAGCCGCCAATAACTGTTGCAGTTTAGTATAATCTGCCTTAGCAAGGGGTTGATTTTCCCAAGACTGATTTGCCTGATAAGTTTTAATGGGAATTCCCCACTTATAAGTATTAATTTGTACCCCTCCAGCAACTCTTGCCGCTGCTTGTTTTAGCACAGTTTGCTGCTGCGAAGACAAACTTGCTTGTTGACTATCCAAAATCGCAACAAGTTGAGTATCCGTCTGCCCGTGAACTGCAACCACTTTACCGCTAGTATCCAAAACAGGCCCGCCACTAAAACCGCCATAAACATTAGGAGCTTCATAGGAAATTCCATACCCCTCTGGCATCACATCCAACGCCGCTACATCACCACCCGCTCTAAACTGCACTAATTTGTCACCACCCCGATCTGGAAACCCCCTAATGGAGATTTTATCTTCTACTTTGACGCTATCAGAATCGCCCAAAGTGAGACTTGGATAAGGACATTTCTCCCCGGCTGACTGAAACGTTACCACTGCTAAATCCAGATTGGGACTTGCTTGGATGCTGTTAGTTTTATGAAGTTTTTGGTCGTTAGTTTGCAGGTTCAAACTACGCCCTTCAACCACATGACGTGCCGTGAGAACCGTGCAAACTCCGGTTGGCCCCGGCACAATAAAGCCCGTACCGTGTCCGCTTTCATTCTGGTAGGAAATCAAGACAATACTATTTTTAACTGTTTCGGCAATTTCTTGAGATGACTTCTGCTGTCCGCAGCTTGTTAAGGAGAGTCCGATGAGGGTAAAAATTAGCCAGCAAGAGCGGGATTTCATAGATTTTGCTGATAGTTTTAGGGAATAAGGGAGTAAATGAATAATTTCTACAACAGTGATGTGTTGTTTTCCAGGTAGGAGATTAATATGAAAGTATACCATTTTTTTGAAGTCGTAGCTACGGGTAAGGAGATTGGAGCGATCGGAGGTGACAAGTTAAGATTAAAAGCCTCTCGATATCTCGCTGGTAGCCAAGTCTAGATCCCCCTAAATCCCCCTTAAGAAGGGGGACTTTGACTGCACTCTTGTCCCCCCCCTTCTTAAGGGGGGCTAGGGGGGATCGAGATTTTGTGGACTCACTTATAGCTAATCTATCGACAGCAACGCGTCTTTTCGTAAAAAACCCGGTTTCTGGGCCCATGCTAAGCCCTATTCCGTTATAATTTAGCTAGGATATTCTATCTGTAAAAATGGGATAGTAAATTATGACACTCACCGAATTAAAAATCGATCTAGCATCATTAAATTCAGCCGACAAAGCAGCGGCTATAGAAATTTTACTTCAAACCTTAAGCACTGGTGCTATAGGCATTAAAAAAACTCCAGGCGTGTGTGGCGGCGATGCCTGCGTTGGCAATACTCGCATACAAGTTTGGGTACTTGTTGGTTATCGCCGTCTCGGATGCAGCGATGCTGAACTTTTTAAGTGCTATCCTCATTTGACTGCGGCTGATTTGGTAAATGCTTGGGCTTATGCTGATGCTTACCCAGAAGAAATTGAACAAGCAATCAAAGAAAATGAGGAAGCCTAAAACATGGCGCGACTTTATGCAGACGAACAGTATCCGTTGCCAGTAGTTGAGTTTCTTCGACCTTTAGGTCACGATGTTTTAACAGTTCAAGAAGCCGGAAACGCAGGATTAGGAATTCCTGATGAGGATGTATTGGCTTTGGCAGTGAGTAATGAGCGAGCAGTTTTGACTCTCAATCGAGGTGATTTTATTCGACTGCATCGCTCACAACCCGACCATGCTGGTATTATCATTTGTACTCAAGATAGCAACTGGGAAAGACAGGCGACTAGAATTAATGAGGCTATTTCTGGATTTGATAATTTGAACGGTAAATTGATTCGAGTTAACCGTCCTTCGACATAAAAAAGCCGATCGCCATTGTTAAATCCAAAGCAATAGTTCGATGGGAACGGTGCTATAATCTAGATAATATATTCCGGCGATCGCACTTATGACTATACAAGAATTAGAAAGTCAAGTCTTAACCTTAAATCTCGCTGATAAAGCTAAACTAATCAGCATCCTAACTCAAACTTTAACCAACGGTTCTCTAGGCATTAAAAAAACTCCTGGTGTGTGCGGAGGCGATGCTTGTATCGGCAATACTCGCATACCAGTTTGGTCGCTGGTGTGCGATCGACTTTTAGGTGCTTCCGATGGTATCATCCTAGAATCATTTCCCGATCTAACCGCCGCTGACCTGGTAAATGCGTGGGCTTATGCCGATGCCTACCCAGAGGAAATTGAACAAGCAATTAGAGAAAATGATGGAGATAGCAAAAAATGACACTGAAAGAATTAGAAAAACAACTCCTTGCCTTAACTCCCAGTGAAAAAACTCAGGCAATACAGCTATTAGTCCAAAGTTTAAGCAATACTTGGCAAGGAATCGACAAAACTCCCGGCGTGTGTGGCGGCGATGCTAGAATTGCCAAGACTCGCATACCTATTTGGTCGATGGTAAATTATCGCCTTCTGGGTGCAAATGATGTGCGAATTTTGCAAGATTTTCCCCATTTGAGTGCAGCGGATTTGGCGAATGCTTGGGCTTATGCTGAGGCACACCCAGAGGAAATTGAAGCAGCAATCGCTAGAAATGAGGAAGATTAACAAATGGTGCGTCTTTATGCAGATGAAAATTTTCCACTGGTAATCGTGGAGTTACTGCGAAATTTTGGTCACGATGTTTTGACAGTGCAAGAAGCTGGAAATGGTGGACTGGGGATTCCTGATGAAGATGTGTTAGCTTTTGCTATTAGCCACAATCGAGCCGTTTTGACGCGCAATTGGGATGATTTTAGACACCTGCACCGTTTGCAACCTGACCATAAGGGTATCATTATTTGCAAAGAAGATTTGAATACAGAGAGACAAGCTACACTAATTAATGAAGCTATTTCTACAGTCGAAAATCTCACAGGTAAATTGATTAGAGTAATCCGTCCGCCGCAGTGAAAAAAAGCCGTAGCTTGCGGGGCGGGACGCCATCGCCGAAACCCATCCTACAAATCTTATAATTAAATCCCCCATTGCTCCCAAGATTAGGTAAAATTATTGGCGTGTCTGAGGATAAACTATATGCGCTGGGTTCGATATATTGCGATCGCGATCGTCAATGGTTTCGGTGTCGTCATCGGTATTATTTGGGTTGCAGTCCCCACAACAGTGGCTCAACCTTCCCTAAACTACCAACTCGCACTCTCTGGGCGACAGCCAGACGGCGAAAATCCGCAATCCCTTTCCGAACTCTACAAATTGCGCGATCGCCTGAAAGTACAATTAGATAACCTTGCCAAAAATCCCGACAGCGCCCCGTTTCCTGCTGAACTTTGGAAATCAGCAATCCACCGCCAGCAATCCCAAACTCTGACGCAGCAACTCGAAAACGTTCAAAGTCAGATTCAAATAGAAGAAAGAGCCAAATATAATTGGGACGAGGCTGCTAAATTTGCCGCCCAAGCAGTCTTAATTGGACGCACTTCTAATCCTTCTTCTGCTACTTGGGAACAGTCGCAACGCCTGTGGCAAATTGCTATCAATACGCTGCGACTCATTCCTCACGATTCTTTTTTGGCCGATGGGGCGATCGACAAAACCATCGAATACCAAGGAAACCTCAGTGTCGCTACCTATGAAATGCAAGTCGCACGTTCTGTTGAGAAAATTAGAGCCGAGGAAGAAGAGATAAGAGAGCGAGCCCGCAAAGAGCAAGAGAAAAAAGAGTTTGCTCGTCGAGAAATAGAGAGAAAAGAGCAAGAAAAAAAAGATCGGGCTAGAAAAGAACTTGAAAGGCAAGAGTTTGAAAAGCAAGAATTAGCCCGTAAAGAAGTTGAAAGGCAAGAATTAGCCCGTAAAGAAGTTGAAAGGCAAGAGTTTGAAAAGCAAGAATTAGCCCGTAAAGAACTTGAAAGGCAAGAATTTCAAAGGCAAGAGTTAGCCAGACAAGAACTTGAAAGGCAAGAATTAGCTCGTAAAGAAGTTGAAAGACAAGAACTTGAAAGGCAAGAATTAGCTCGTAAAGAAGTTGAAAGACAAGAACTTGAAAGGCAAGAGTTAGCCAGACAAGAACTTGAAAGGCAAGAGTTAGCCAGACAAGAATTAGCCAGACAAGAACTTGAAAGACAAGAGTTAGAGAGAAATCAGCAAGCAACTTCTCAACCAACTCCTGAATCAACTGCAACACCAACTCCCGCCCCAGTTACGCCTGCTGCGTCCACGCCGAACTTTTTCTTTGCGGGAGATACCAACAGAGATGGCCAAATTAACGAGCAAGACGAAGCGGGAAAAGAACAATGGTCTTTGTCCAAGGGCGCGTTAATTTTATTTAACGATCGCAATAACGATCGCGGCAAGATACCGACTTGGAAACAAACCAAAGTTAGCGCTCCCCGCCGTGCCGCAATGCTTTCTCAAGTTAACTTAACACTATCTGAAAGCTTCAAAACCTCTCAGTTATTTATCACGGCTGACAGCATTGCTAGCCCTCACATCAGCGTTTTTCAGAAGACGGGCGACGGCTGGCAACCTGTAGATCTATCCGGTGCTAAACCTCTAGTTTTCAGCACGAATATTGTTTTAGGTGTGGAAGCCAAACAATTTGCCGATCGCAATTGGAACGGCACTGTTAATCTCAAAGCAACTGCCCAAAACAACGGTCAAGAAATCGCCTCCACAACAATCCAAATGGGCGTTAGTCCTTGGATGATACCGCCCAATACAGCACCAGTAACCGAAGTTCAGGTTAGCGACAGAGGCTCGGTAAACAGCGAATTTATCTCGCAACTAAAACAAGCAGTAGAACCCACGGGCGCCAAAGTGAAAATTCTCCAGGGCGATCGCACTTGGATGCAAGATACCCAGAAAAACGGCTACGTTCAATTGCCCGAAAAATCGGATATACGCCTGTTTAATGTAGCCCTAAAAAGCAATACAGAGCCAGAGAAAAACCCGCCTGTTAAATCAACTCAAAACCGGGATTTGAAAGTAGTTAAAATTGGCAATCCTCGTTCTTTAGACCCTGTAAGTCAGTGGTCTGACGGATACGGCAATTTGCAGGTGACACCGCCGATTCCCGGACACCCAATGGGTCGAGTTTATTACGGGAATTCGGGAAATGCTAGTTTTAATCCAGAGGTACTTGATTTTATTCAAGCTCAGCGAATTCAAGGGCCGCCAGTGGATATTGATACTTCTTGGCTTTTGACTCGCCAAGTCGATGAAATTATCAATTTTATTCCCACTCAAACTCCCGGAAAATATGTAATGGCGATCGCCAGTCCCGAAGCCGGAGTTAAGCTGTTGGAAGAATTGGAGGGAAGAGGTTACGGCGATGTGGCGATCAATCGTGGTTTAAGCACTCAAACAACTGTCAGCGCCGCCTTGAAAAACCGTGCTTTAATTCAACACAATCTCTATTTGCAAAATCAGAAACTTAATCCGATTATAGAGAAGTTGAAAAGAGAGTTTTTACTCGGAGACGACCAAATTATTCAAGTTCCGGTGATGTTTGGCTACAGCGGTTATGCTTGGTGGCCAAATATGGTCAATTCGGTGCCAGTTAACGGCAAGTTGTTAGTTTCAAATCCGCGCGGGCCAATGATTGAGGGTGTAGATTACACTCAGGAAAGATTGCGCCAACTGCTGCTTCCTGCTGGCGTCAGCGTTAGTTTTCTGGATGACAGGTATTATCAAGAATTGAAAGGAAACGTGCAGTCGGCGACGAATACTGTGAGGAAGCCTGAAGAGCGGCCTTTTTGGCAGTCTTTGCCTAATAATTGAGTCCGGTAGTAAGTTGCGATCGCAATTTGTGCTCAATATTTACCGAAAATGGGTAAATTGCGATCGCCCTTGCCAACAGATTTCTCGATCGACATGGACGGCATTTTGTCAAGGGCCTTGCCGTATCGGTGCAGGCGATCGCACCAGTAACGTAAAATGTATAAAAGCGGTCTTTGTAAAATAAATTTAGCCCCATGAGCGACGAACAGGAAAAAAAACAAATTTTGACTCAGCAACCGGAAACAATTTCTCCTACCAGCGATGAGTTCGATCGCAGTGAAATTGCCAGGGCCGATTCAACTTCCGCATCAGCAGAAACTCCCGCAGAAATTGCCGCGCCCGAAGAGATTTCAGCGCCAATCGACGCAGCCGAAACAATTACAGTTGCCGCCGATAGTACGCCGGAAACAACTCAAATTACAAGTTATCCGCCTCCAACAATTCCACTTGCCAACCCCGAACCAAAACCAGCCCGAAAGTGGCAAATCTTAGCAGTTTTTCTCAGCGGAATGTTAGTCGGTGCCGTCCTTAGTCTCGGCAGTTTGCTAGGGTGGAAAATGTATCAGGAAAGAGCGAACCTTCAAATCAGACTGCCCGCTGACGTACCCCTCCCCCAAAGCCCTCCAACCGTCGCAACAGCGCCCGCCAACCGCCTGCCCGGACTTCCCCCAGCACCTGGAACTCGACTGCCCGCCACAATCTATCCGTCGCCCCGTCCCACTCAAATCCCCTCTCTGTCTGGCGTTCCCCAACTTGCTTCGCCGTCACCGTCGCCGTTGCTGTTGCCTTCTCCTTCTGCTTCTCCCACTGCGGTTGAAACCCCTGTAACCGAGCGAGTTTACTTTCAAGCTGGTGCTACGGGAACTACTCTGAGCAATAGTTTGCGAGCCAACATATCCAGGCGCTACTTACTGGAGTGCAATAGCGGCCAAAGCATGACAATAAAGGTTCAAGAAGGTCAAGTTAGCGCAGCAATTATTGCTCCTAACGGCGAAAATTTAGGTACTGCTGATGGCACAGGTCAGTGGCAAGCTCAACTAGCCAGTAGTGGCGATTATACTATTGAAATTTCAGGCGATCGCCAAGCAAACTACGTTGTTAAAATAGAAGTAAAATAGTAAGTATAATCGTATCGGGCGGTAGTTGCCAAATATATCAACCCGCCCCGCCAATTACCAATTACTAATTACCAATGGTCGCACAAGTATCTCCAAGCATCTACGAAGCAAAGACTCAGGAAATAGCTAAAGAAATCCTGAAGGCAACTCAAGACAAAAAGCGATCGTTTTTTGGTCAACTGCAAGACCAAATGCGCTGGGACGACAAACTGATGGATTGGGCGATGGCTAGCCCCGGACTGCGGGTGCAATTGTTTCGATTCATCGACTGTTTGCCGGCCCTCCGCAGCAAGCCGGAAATTGCCCGCCACTTGCAAGAATACCTGACCACTGAAGAGGTAGAATTGCCCGAAGCATTGAAAAAATTGCTCAATTTTACTAACGCCGATTCGATTCCTGGACAATTGGCGGCGACGACGGTTGCCCCGGCGGTGGAAACTTTGGCGCACAAGTATATTTCTGGGGAAAATATCAAGCAGGTAGTTAAAACTTTAGAGCGACTTCGCAAAGATAAAATGGGTTTTACAGTTGACCTTTTGGGGGAAGCTGTCATCACTGAAACTGAGGCGCAAATTTATCTTAACCGCTATTTGGAATTGATGGAGGAACTGGCGAAGGCAGCGAAGAATTGGCCGCAGGTAGATGCAATTGACAAAGCAGACGGCGAAACTCTGCCGCGAGTGCAAGTATCGGTAAAGCTAACGGCTTTTTATTCTCAGTTTGACCCTTTGGATGCTAAAGGTAGCGAGGAGAAAGTCAGCGAGAGAATTCGCATTTTACTGCGCCGCGCGCAGGAATTGGGAGCGGCCGTTCATTTCGATATGGAACAGTATGCTTACAAAAGTTTAACTCTGACCATTCTCAAAGACTTATTGTTAGAGGAAGAGTTTCGCAGTCGCACGGATATTGGAATTACATTGCAAGCATATTTGCGCGACAGTGCTCAAGATTTGCGAAACCTGATTTCCTGGGCAAAAAAACGCGGAAATCCGGTAACAGTGCGGCTGGTAAAAGGCGCTTACTGGGATCAGGAAACTATCAAAGCGATGCAGAAAGATTGGCCACAGCCCGTCTACAATGACAAAGTTGCTACCGATGCCAATTTCGAGCAGATGACGCAGTTGCTGCTCGAAAATCACGAATATTTGTATGCAGCTATTGGCAGTCATAATGTACGATCGCAAGCCAGGGCGATCGCCATTGCCGAAACTCTCAACATCCCGCGCCGCCGCTTTGAAATGCAAGTGCTGTATGGCATGGGCGACAAATTGGCTAAGCTTTTGGTCGATCGGGGTTATCGCGTCCGAGTCTACTGCCCCTACGGCGATTTGCTGCCGGGAATGGCTTATTTGATCCGCCGTTTGCTGGAAAATACCGCCAACAGTTCTTTCATCCGGCAAAGTTCCGAAGAAATGCCGATCGAACAATTGTTAGCCGCGCCCGTTGCTAATGGAAATGACCAGCTAGTTTACAGCAAAGTATTTCCCAACGTTGCCGATACCGACTACGCTAATACCAAATTGCGGCAACAAGCAGAAACAGCCATCAAATCAGTGCGGGCTAACTTAGGTAAAACCTATTTACCCCTAATCAATGGCGAGTACCAAAATACTGAAGCAACAGTTAATTCCCTCAACCCTTCCAATCCTACAGAAGTAGTTGGCAACATCGGATTGCTTTCCGAAGAACAGGCCAAACAAGCCCTGGAAGCAGCAAAAGCAGCCTCCACCAGTTGGCGAAAAACCCCCGTCCGCCAGCGCGCCGGCGTCCTCCGCAAAGCTGCAGAATTGATGGAACAGCGGCGGCACGAACTATCAGCTTGGATGGTGTTTGAAGTCGGCAAACCTGTCAGAGAATGCGATGCAGAAGTCTCCGAAGCTATTGATTTTTGCCGCTACTACGCCGACGAAATGGAACGGTTAGAACAAGGGAAGAATTACGACATTCCCGGAGAAACTAACCGCTACAGCTATCAGCCGCGCGGCATTTCTTTAATCATTTCACCTTGGAATTTCCCCCTGGCAATTCCCGTCGGCATGACAGTTGCATCGCTGGTAGCTGGTAATTGTACTTTGCTCAAACCAGCGGAAGTTTCCTCAGTAATTGCAGCAAAAATCACAGAGATTTTGCTAGAAGCCGGAATCCCCAAAGGGGTATTTCAATACGTGCCTTGCAAAGGTTCAACCGTCGGCGCTTACATGGTGAAACATCCTGATGTTCACATGATTACTTTCACCGGTTCTCAGGAAGTGGGCTGTCAGATTTATGCCGATGCTGCGATTTTGCAGCCTGGACAAAAACACCTGAAACGAGTAATTGCGGAAATGGGCGGCAAGAATGCAATTATTGTCGATGAAAGTGCGGATTTAGACCAAGCAGTTGCAGGCGTAGTTTATTCGGCATTTGGCTACAGTGGCCAAAAATGTTCCGCTTGTTCGCGAGTAATTGTAGTCGAATCAGTGTACGATAATTTTGTGGCAAGATTGGTAGAAGCGACGCGATCGCTCAATGTCGGCCCAGCAGAAAATCCCGGCACTCAAGTCGGCCCTGTGATCGATGCAAATGCCCATTCGCGCATGCGCGAATACATCGAAAAAGGTCGCGCCGAAGCTAACATAGCTTTAGAAATGCCGGCACCAGAAACCGGTTATTTTGTCGGCCCAGTCATTGTTACCGAAGTATCGCCGACAGCAACTATCGCCCAAGAAGAAATTTTCGGCCCAGTTTTGTCGGTGATTCGGGCAAAAAATTTCAGCGAAGCGATTGTTATTGCTAACGGCACGAATTTTGCTTTAACCGGCGGATTGTATTCTCGCACGCCTTCACATATCGATCGAGCTGCATCCGATTTTGAAGTCGGAAACCTGTACATCAATCGCGGAATTACCGGGGCTGTGGTATCGCGGCAACCCTTCGGAGGATTCAAACTTTCGGGAGTTGGTTCTAAAGCGGGTGGCCCGGATTATTTGCTGCAATTCCTCGAACCCCGCACCATAACCGAAAATATTCAGCGGCAGGGTTTTGCGCCGATTGAAGGAGTGGATGATTAATCATTCCTTTGTTCGCACTAAGGACTGAAGTCCTTTCTCTGGCTGTTAAGCTGTTAAGTTAGTAGGGTGTGCTAGGCGCACCCTACGGGGGGGGTAACAGAAAAAATTTGTGCGAGATTAGCTAGTTATAAAATGGAATCTACCAAAGATCGCGATCGACTAAATTCTCACAACCCTGCACTTGACAAGTGGCTGCGATTTTTAATTATCGCGGTATTAGTCATCGGTATTTTATTTCGCTTCGCCAATCTCGATCGCAAATTTTACTGGATCGACGAAACATATACTTCTTTGAGAGTTTCTGGCTACACCGAAGTCGAAATAATCAAAGAAATTTCGTACCAGAAAATAACCTCGCCTGCGGATTTACAAAAATATCAGCAGATAAATTCAGAACACAATTTAACTGACACGCTACATTCTTTAGCAACAGAAGATCCCCAACACCCCCCTCTGTATTACGTACTAGCGCGATATTGGGCGCAATGGTTCGGCAGTTCCGTTGCAGCAATGAGAAGTTCGGCCGCCGTGATTAGCCTGCTAGTATTTCCCGCAATTTATTGGCTGGCTTGGGAGTTATTTGAATCTTCAGCAGTAGCGTGGATGGCGATCGCACTTTTCGCAATTTCTCCCTACCACATCCTATTTGCCCAAGAAGCAAGACAGTACAGTTTGTGGACATTAACTACTATTTTATCCAGTGCAGCCTTGCTGCGAGCAATGCGCTCTGACCAAAATGCTGTCGCCCTCGTTCTTTCCTGGGCGCTTTATGCAGGCACAGCAACACTGGGATTCTACACCCACTTGTTATTTGTCTGCGTCGCTGCCGCCCACGCAATTTACGTCGCAGTTATTGCCAACTGGCGCGATGTGAAAACATTCATTTCCTATTATGTAGCATCTTTAATCGCTTTGATCGGCTTCATGCCTTCCCTGGTAAATACTGTAGAAAACTTCAATCAAGTTAGAAGCACAACAGCATGGGCAGAACAAACAAATTACTTAAGATTAGTCAGCAGGTGGGTTGGTTCCGTAAGCATAGCATTTTTTGATATTGGCATTGATGGAACTGCCAACCCCACAGAACTAGCCTTGCTAATTCCAGTTGGTATTATGATTCTAGCTTTAGTCGGCTATGCCATTTATTATTTATGCCGACAAACACCAAAGCGAGTGTGGTTGATTGTATTGTTATTGATTGCAACAACTGCTTTGTTTTTAGCAGTGCCTGATATAATCAAGGGTGGAAGGCGATCGGCAAATCCGCGATATTTAGTTCCTTGTTATGTGGGAATTCAGCTAGCAGTGGCTTACCTGCTGTCTGCGAAAATTAGTAACAATTTGGAGAACTTCCAACAGAAAAAACTGTGGAAAATTGTTATAGTTACAGTTTTTTCCGCAGGTATTATATCCGGTGGAGTTAGTTCTCAAGCAGATATTTGGTGGAATAAAGGAAGCGGTTGGTTGGGTGCTTTGGAAGTAGCTGGGGTTGTCAATCAAGCCAGCAACCCCCTATTTATCAGCGATGCCAATATCGCATATATTATGCCTTTAAGTTATTACCTAGAACCAAAAGTCAAACTGCTAATAGAACCCCGCTGTTACACTTCTTGCTACAAAAATCGAGAATTGGCAAAGAAAAAACCCCAACCCCCGCAAATTCCCGGCGGTTTCAGTGAGTTGTTTTTATACAAACCGTCAAAGGCTTTGCGATCGGCAATTCAGCAACAAAACTATCAAATAGATCCGGCTGACACTAATGTTGAGCTTAATCTGTGGAAAATTACCAAAAAATAATCTAAAACATTAAGGCAAAAAACACGGGTTTGCTGCCCAAAAATAAATGTCTTATTCACTGCGACATACTGGCAATAAAGGCATTTTGGGAAGTATGTCGCAAGTATAGTTCAATAGGGTTGCTTTTCGCGTTAAGCTAGAAGTTAAGAATCCAAAAATAACATCAAAAATCTAAAATGACAGTCACTGAAACCTCCAACATTCGTAAACTGCTATGTGATCCAGACTTAGGGCTGATTCCTCACCTAGAAAAGTGCCTGAAAGATTTGCACTCATCTGCGATCGCCAGTGGAGAGAAATTCAAGGTAGAACCTTATGATATAGAACTCAAAAGCTGCCACACCCAGAAGCATCCCAACGACCAAAAACCCCTCGTCACCCAGTCAGTGTTAATAAAAGTTCCCCTGACTGGAAAAGTTCAAGACAAGATGCACCTATATCTGATCGCAACTGAGTTGCAGAACCAAATAGACTTCAAAATTATCGACTGGAGTGCCTTAGAACGCCGCCAATACGATATTCAGGGCATCCCTTTAAAGCAGCCGATCACCAAAATAGATGGCCAGATGAATTACGAGTTAGTATTCGATCGACCAACCTACTGCTGCATCACCCTGTGCCGCCAATTTGACTTAACTTACGCCGCCAATTTTTAATTTGGCTTGTAGGGGCTGGTTTCACCAACAATATTTAGGTTGATTGACAATCTATAAAACCCGCCCTATCCCACGGTAAACCCCTTGTACATTTTTCGCATTCAATACAAATCAATGTTGATGTAGATTGTTAGTTGTGTGGGGGCGGGTTTATGTAGATTGTTAGTAGCAATTCGATATTGTTGGTGAAACCCGCCCCTACGAAATCTGGTAACAGTATGTCAAGCCCATCACCAATTCCCAATTCCCAATTATCAATTAATTCAAACCGATCGATTGGCAGTTTCCGCAAGAATCCTCTTAATATCAGCAGGAGTCAGCCTCGGATTAGCTTGTAACATTAAAGCTATCACGCCGGATACCTGTGGCACTGCCATTGAAGTACCCGCAAAATATCGATAGGGAATCCCCGGTTCCGAAAGCGACACAGTTGAATAAACGTCACCAGAATCCGCCCTCCCACCGTCGCCGCCCGCAGCAACAAAGTAATTAATAGTCTCCGCACCCGCCCGGTTAGAATAATCCGCAAACAAGCCATTTCGGGTAACAGCACCGACAGCAATTCCTACCTCATTGGCAAACCGAGCCGGATAATCAGCTTGTGGGCGAGCATCATTTCCTGCCGCCGAAATTACGATCGCGCCTTGAGCTTCAGCCACTCGAATCGCATTCAATTCTTGATCATTCAACTGGAGGCCGCCCAAACTCACATTTATTATTTTTGCTCCATTTGCTACCGCATAATTAATCGCATTAATTTCATCCCTAACTTTGCCTACTCCCGCCTCATCGAGTATTTTCAAAGGCATAATCTTCGCAGTCGGAGCAGTTCCCGTAATCCCAACCCCATCTTTTTTCGCAGCAACTAAACCCGATATATGAGTGCCGTGATTGTTATCATCCATCGGGTCATTATCGTTGTTGACAAAATCCCATCCCCGGAAATCGTCAACAAAGCCATTGCCATCATCATCAACCCCGTTGCTAGCTTTATTGCGACCGATCGCATCAACACCAGTTTCCCCCACATTGCTCCAAATATTCCCCGTCAAATCCGGGTGATTGTAGTCAACTCCGCTGTCAATAACTGCCACCACAATGCCGTCTCCAGTCAATCCCTGGGCCCAAACCTCTGGAGCTTTAATTAAATCTCTGCCCCACTCATCGCCGCCCAAATCGGGAACATCAGGAAAAGTTGCAGTACCTTGAGCTTTAGCAACTGCCGCCGCTGCATTCACCAAACCGAACCCAAAACGAGAGTCAAAACCCTGCAAGTTGCTCGCATTGTTAGTAAAAACAGTTGCCGGGGTTGCAGATAGATTGAGGGAGAAATTTGTACTGCCTTGGTATTGATAAATTCGGACAAAGTAAGTTCCTGCGGCTAAACCGTTGATGTCGATCGACTCCGGCGATAAATCTGGTTCTTGAGAAGAAGCAATAATATCGGTGAAGTCAATAGAATTGTCGCCGTTAAGATCTTTAATTAATGCCACATCAACATCCGCCGTCAAACCGCTGACAGTTAATTTAAAGTCGCTAGTTGCAGGCAAAGTAAAGCGGTAAAGGCCGTCTGGCCGAGCATTGCTAACCGAGTCTGCGATCGTTTGAGTGCCGCCCAAAACGCCTAAATCGCGAGCTTGATCGAGTTGGTTGCCCAATACGGTAGTTGCAGAGATGAATGTATTGGCGAGGTCTTGTGGAGATGCGTTGGCTACCAAGCCTAAAATAGCATTGGATTGGCGAATTTTAATTAATGTATTGGAAATACCGGGGGCGATCGATATTTCTTCGAGAATCAAGTCAGCTTCGGTAAGATTGTCAGTCAGGCCGATCGAATCCACAAAACTGTTAAAGTCAGTAATCACGTCTGCTGCAGCCGGATCGGAGACTGCGGAGTTGCTGCGGAGGACAAAGGTATCTGGGCCCAAACCCCCTGTCAGCGTATCTTTACCCCCATCACCCACTAAAACGTCGCTGCCGTCGCCGCCGTTGAGGGCGTCCTCTCCCTTACCTCCCTGCAAGGTATCGCTGCCGGCATCGCCAAACAGGATGTCGCTGTTGACACCGCCGTTAAGCAAATCGTTGTCCGCACCCCCTAACAGCGTATCGGAATTGCTGCCACCGAGAATGCGATCGTTACCATTATCACCGCTGATTATTTCGGCATCCGACGAACCAACAATAAAATCGTTGCCGCCGAGGGCAAAAAATCCGTTAGGATAAGGAGTCAAAAAGCCCGGAGTCAAGGCGAAACTATTGGGGCTATCATCTAAAAGATAGGAAAGACCGTCAGGGCTCGGGCCGGGCATAGAAATGTACTCCTAGCGAGGTATATCGATCTAAATTTTAGATTTTAAATTTAAGTTTGTGGTTAAAAACGCCCTAAATAGTCTGTAAGGCGGGCATTACGCACAATCTGTAGAGGTCTGCATAGGTTAGGTTAAACAGAGATGTTCCACCATTCTCAATTACTTGTTTAGGAACAGGCATCTTGCCTGTTCCACAAAAATGTTGAGTTATTGTGGAACGGGCATCTTGCCCGTTCTTGACAAGGGTGCAACATCTCAGGTTAAACAGATTTATTCCATCATATCATGCCGTGTAAATCAATCACAATTCCGCCTTAGCCCCTCTAAAATATAAAATCTAAAACAGTATAACTTAATCCCAAATTCAAAATCGGGGTCAGGAAATGGGAAAACAACACTTGCATCGAGTTCAGAATTTTTTGAAGATTGCGAAGTCGCATTTAAAGCCTTATTTGCGCTATTTGATTTTGGGTGGGACGTTTTTATTTATTGCCAAAGCTTTTTTAACTCACTGGCGAGAAGTGGCGAATATCCAAATTCGAGCCGAAAGTTTTCCATTGCTGGCGATCGCCCTTGGCGTCACTTTATTTTCTCTAATTTTTGTCGGCTGGGTGTGGATGTTGATTTTGCGAGAATTCCGGCAACCTGTAACTGCCGCCTGGGCGATTCAAGTTTTTCTCAAAACTAATATTGCCAAGTATTTACCGGGGAATATTTGGCATTTTTGGGGTCGAATATTGGAAGCCAAAAAGGCAGGCATTTTCCCCAAAGCCGCTACTCTCAGCGTATTGCTGGAACCACTGCTGATGGCTTCTGCGGGCGTTTTGATTGGGTTGATTTGTTTTGACCAATTCAATTGGTTGTTGCGGCTTGTCGGTTGTGCTGCTATTTTAACGGCGATTCATCCCCGAATTTTAAATCCGATCGTTCTCTTTGTAGAGCGGTTGAAGTTATCAAAGAACAATGGGGAAAATTCAAAGGTTGAGGAGGCTGCGGGCGATCGACCAATTTTGCGTTTAGAGTCTAGCTCCAATCTAGCTAAAAAAACATCGACTGTCAAGTCCCGCCGCCACATTAATTTGCCACTTAAACGCTATCCTTTAGTGCCGTTAATCGGACAAATGTGTTTTATCGGATTGCGGGGCTGCGGTTTTTTGCTAACTGTAATGGCTTTAACTCCGGTGAACTTTAGCAATATTCCCAACTTGTTCGGTGCTTTTTGTTTTGCGTTTGTTGTCGGTTTAGTCGTACCCGGTGCACCGGGGGGAATGGGAGTATTTGAAGCAACGGCGATCGCCCTGCTGTCCGATCGCTTTTCTACGGGTATAATTTTGAGTGCGGTGGCTTTGTATCGGATAATTAGCATTCTGGCGGATGTTTCCGGTGCTGCTTTGGCAAAGCTCGATCGCCAGCGCGATCGGCACCGTAAGTGAGTGGGAAAATATATAATGCCAGCGGACTTGCCGCGATTAGCCGAGTCGAAAATATGTATTTTTATTAAGATTTTTGGGTTACGTACGTATGCTGGTATAGTTGAGCTTAGACTGAATTTTTTCAAATAATCTGTTTGAGTTCATCAAGGACAAAGCCACAAACAATATAGTCGGAATCAATAAATTTAAGACTGGCAAGCAAACCTAGTTGCTCTCATAAAAATTACAATTTTAGGTATTTGTACCTCAAAGAAACGGGTTTTTTGAGTTCGGGTGTGGTAGTCCTGGATTTATGAAAAATTGTTAACTTTAGGAGATAGGGTACACAGCCATGATGCCAGTTTTATCAGCAGGTGCGATCGAACTTCCGAATCAAATGAACGCGGGCAATGGGAGTTTTGGGGAAAAGAGCGATCGCACCAATAACCCCAGTACAATAGTATTTATCGATGCAGCAGTAACAGACTATCAAAATCTCCTAGATGGAGTGAAATCGGGAGTAGAAGCAATAATTCTCGACTCCCACAGAGATGGAGTCGAACAAATTAGCGAAGTTTTAGCGAATCGCACTAATATTGATAGCATTCATCTAGTTTCCCACGGCGAACCGGGAAGCTTGCAACTCGGTAAAACCCGACTATCTATCGATAACCTAGAAGCTTATAGCCAGCAATTGCAGCAATGGCGGCGCGCTTTAACAATTGATGCAGACATCCTGATTTACGGCTGCAATGTAGCAGCAGCATCCCGCGCTTGTCAGAAAGTCCGCCAGGGAATAAATTCCCTGTCTCAAAGCGAAAGTCGGTTGAAACCGAGATGTTGCACCATTCTCAATAAGCCTTTTATGAACAGGCAAGATGCCTGTTCCACAAGAAAATTCACTCTTTGTGGAACAGGCATCTTGCCTGTTATTGAGAATGGTGTAAGATGTGAGTTGAAACCGACTAAAAACAATTTCATTAAACAGTTATTTCAAGAGGACTTTTGCTATGAGACGGGGGTTGAAACCCCCGGCGGACTCGATGAACCAGCCTTAGATGGTGTCCAATTCCTCCACCGCATTGCATCCCTCACTGGTGCAAATATCGCCGCATCCAAGCATCTCACAGGGAGTGCAAAATTAGGGGGGAATTGGGAACTCGAAACACAAATCGGCAACATTAAATCGCCCCTAGCATTCGAGTCAGACGCAATGGAAAATTATGCGTCTGTTTTGGCTATTTATACCGTTACCAATAGTTCCGATAGCGGTACAGATTCTCTGAGAGATGCCATCAACAAAGCCAATTCCAATCCCGGATCAGACACAATTAACTTTAACATTCCCGGTACTGGCCCTTATACCATTAACCTTTTCGGTCAAGCCTTACCTGTCATCACCAGCCCAGTTATGATCAATGGCAAATCTCAACCTGGATATGCTGGAAAACCGATAATTGAACTAAATGGCAGTTTAGTACAACAACCAGCCTCATCTGCCAATTATATTTATATTAATGGTTTAGATTTAGGCAAAAGCCCTTTTGGTGGCGCCGAAGATTCCAGTGGCAGTACCATTCAAGGATTGGTTATTAACGGATTTGGAAAGGGCGGAAATTCCGGCTTAGGTCACGGCATTGGAGTACAGACTAACAACAATACCATCCAAGACAACTACATTGGTACTGATATTAGCGGTACGACTGCTGTAGCCAACACTTTAGCTGGGATCAGAATCCAAAGTTACACTCAAAACAATCCTCCTAATGTCACCCCCCTAACAGGCAATATTATCTCGCGCAACGTCATTTCTGGCAACGAAGGTATTGGAGGTATATTTATTGCTGGGCCAGGGTCAGGGGGAGTCACCAACACCAAAATTACTGGCAATTACATCGGGACTGATGCCACGGGGACAATAGCTTTAGGTAACAAGGGTGATGGCATTTTTATCTTAGGCAAAAACTCGAATAATACTATCGGCGGCACTGCACCTGGAGAAGGTAATATCATTGCTAACAATAATCGCAGCGGTATGGAGGTTGCTAGTAAAAATGCCACCAGTAACACTATTCAAGGCAATAGCATTTTTAACAACAAACGATTAGGAATTGACTTAATCGGTAATAATGGTGTCACTTCCAACGATTTAGGCGACGCCGATACAGGCAGCAACAACCTGCAAAATTACCCGGTTCTGACCTCAGTTAGCGGCAACACAGTTAGCGGCATTCTCAACAGCACTCCTAATGCCAATTTCCGCGTCGAATTTTTTGCAAATACCAGTTATGACCCCGCAGGCGCAGGTCAAGGTCAAACTTTCCTCGGCTTCCAAGACGTTACTACAGATAGCGCTGGCAATGGTAATATCAACTTCGCCTACACTCCAGTAGCAGGCAAACAGGTTCTAGCTGCTACTGCTACTAATAAAACCACAGGCGATACCTCGGAATTTTCTCGTCGCAATCAATCTCCTATTAATTCAATACCGGGAAGAACCACAACCACTACAACTAACCCGAATAACATTACCATCAACAGCGGAGACTTCGTATATAACGTTTTAGCGACACCCTATCCGTCTGCTATTGACGTTTCAGGTGTAACAGGAAAAGTAGACAGCGTTACCATCACTCTCAACAATGTTCAAACTTCTAACTCTGCCAATGGTGGACCGCAGAACATCAACCTCTTGCTAGTTGGGCCCGAGGGACAAAATGTGGTGTTAATGTCTCACGTTCCATCTGAACCACTCAACAACGTCACGCTGAAGTTGGATGATAATGCAGCCTCTTTTCTTTCTAGTTTTCCTTTTGTTACAGTACCAACTATCGCTTCAGGAACTTACAAACCGACCAACTATTCACTGAGCGGTTTTCTTGATGTTTATCCCTTTTTGTATAACGATACGCCAACGCCAACACCGACAGGGGCACCAGAAGGGCCTTACGGTTCGACTCTTTCTGTTTTTAATAAAACTAACCCCAACGGCACTTGGAAATTGTATGCAGTTGATGCCAACCAAGAGAATAGTAAAGCTTCCAATGCTACTACTCCAGGAAATATTGCCAGTTGGAGTGTAAACATTTCGACTGATATCGGCAAAGAAACGACGACTCAAAATACTCCTCGCATCTTTTCTGCTAGCAACGGCAATAGTATCTCTGTATCGGATTTAGATAGCGAGTCGGTGGAAGTTAATCTCAGCGTTACCAGCGGCACTCTTACACTCAAGTCGCTGACGGGAGTTACCGGATCGGGGAATGGCAGCAACAGCCTGATTTATACGGGAAAACAGGCTGATATTAATGCTGCTTTAGATGGTTTAACTTATACGCCGAATCTGAACTTTAGTGGCACCGATACGCTGACTTTGACGACAAACGATCGCGGAGCTCCAGAATTAGGCGGTGCTCAAACCGATAGCGATCGTGTGGATATTACCGTCAATCCAACCACTCCGACTCCAACCACTCCGACTCCAACCACTCCGACTCCAACAACTCCGACTCCGACAACTCCGACTCCGACAACTCCGACTCCGACAACTCCGACTCCAACCACTCCGACTCCAACAACTCCGACTCCAACAACTCCGACTCCAACAACTCCGACTCCAACCACTCCGACTCCAACCACTCCGACTCCAACCACTCCGACTCCAACCACTCCGACTCCAACCACTCCGACTCCAACCACTCCGACTCC
>NZ_JAUBRI010000021.1:0-21002 GCF_036701795.1 Microcoleus sp. N9_A1 | reverse complement strand
ACTCCAACCACTCCGACTCCAACCACTCCGACTCCAACCACTCCGACTCCAACCACTCCGACTCCAACCACTCCGACGCCTGCGGAAACTTCTACTCCGACGCCGACTGCTGCTGAAACTCCGACGCCAACACCAACGCCAACGCCTGCGGAAACTCCGAACCCAACACCAACACCAACGCCAACGCCTGCGGAAACTCCGAACCCAACACCGACACCAACGCCAACGCCTGGGGAAACTCCGAACCCAACACCGACGCCAACGCCAACACCGACGCCTGCGGAAACTCCGACGCCAACACCGACGCCAACACCATCAGTACCTGTTGTTACAACAGGAAGTGATACTGATTGCATTTGCAATACTATTGAGTATCCAACAGTTGATCGCCCAAACCAAGCTAACAATATTATCAACGGCAATGGTAGCGGTGAAATTCAGTTTGGTACACCGGAAAATGATGCTTTTTACGGCAGTCCAAATCCGAATATTTTCGATGCGGATTTAGGCGATGATAACCTCTACGGCGGTGAAGAAGACGACATCCTTTACGGCAACCGAGGCAATGATTTCATTGAGGGCAACCACGGAGATGATATTCTTTTTGGTGGCAAGAATAATGACATCATCCTTGGCGGTGAAGGCGAAGATATCATCTTCGGAAATCGCGGCAATGATTCAATAAATGGTAAAGAAGACGACGACTTAATTTTTGGCGGTGAAGGTGCTGATTTTATCGACGGCGGCAAAGGCAGCGATCTCGCATTTGGAGGCAAGGGAAATGATATAATCTTCGGCAGCGAAGGCGAGGATTCTCTCTATGGCGATTATGGTAATGATACCCTCTGCGGAGGTGCTGGCAATGATTGTCTGACTGGAAGTGCTGGCAATGATTTGCTAGACGGGTGCGATGGAAATGATACTTTCTTTGGTGGCAAAGGTAATGATACTTTGATTGGCGGTTTGGGGGAAGATTGTCTAATTGGAGGTGCTGGGAGCGATCGCTTTTTACTGTCTGCCAATTCTGGTATCGATATTATTGCCGATTTTGAAGCTGGAAAAGATTTGCTGATGCTAGCTAATGGCTTGACATTCGAGCAATTAACTCTTACTGAAAATAGCGGTGCAACATTGATTCAGTTTGGGCAAACAGGAGAAATTATAGCTGCTTTAAACGGAGTTTCTTCTAGCAGAATAAGCGCCAGCGATTTCAGTTTAATTTAAACAATCTCACAACTGACGCACCACCCAATAAATGGTGCGTCAGTATTATACTTTCCCTGCCGATCGAGCATCTCCAAACTGACGCACCCTACCGCAACTTTCTCTTTCTCCTCTACCTCTGTGTCCTCTGTGTTCTCTGCGGTTAAAAACTCTAATTCTTATATGAATTAAAGCATTTTTTCCAGAAATTGCTTGGCGCGATCGCACTTCGGGTTACTAAAAAACTCCTGCGGCGGCACATCTTCCGCCACCTTTCCGCCATCCAAAAACAATATCCGGTGGGCGACTTCCCGCGCAAAACCCATTTCGTGAGTCACAATTGCCATTGTAATTCCAGTTTTGGTCAAAGCTTTCATCACATCTAACACTTCTTTAACCATTTCTGGATCGAGTGCAGAAGTCGGTTCGTCCATCAACAAAATTTCCGGTTCCATAGCCAAACAGCGGGCGATCGCCACGCGCTGTTTTTGTCCCCCCGAAAGCTTAGAAGGATAAACCTCCGCCTTATCCGACAAACCGACTTTTTCCAGCAATTCTAACCCCTTCAGACGCGCCTCATCCTTAGCAACCTGCTTCACCTTTACAGGCGCATAGGTTACATTTTGCAGCACTGTCATGTGCGGGAACAAGTGGAAATGCTGAAAAACCATCCCCACTTTCTGCCGCATTTTCATAATATCGGCCTTCGGCGCAGTAATATCTACGCCGTCAATGTAAATCTGTCCTGAAGTCGGAACTTCCAGTAAATTCAAACACCGCAGAAAAGTAGACTTGCCGCACCCCGAAGGGCCGATAATGGCAATCACTTCTCCTTTATGAATCTCAGTAGTGATCTCGCGCAAAACCTTAAGATTGCCAAAAGATTTATACAGGCGATCGACCTTAACTGCTACTTTGGAGTCTGCGTTCGAGTACATTGGCCCCCCAAGTTAAACTAAGCACCATCAAATAATAAATTGCGCCGACAAATATCAAAGGTTCAAAGTAAATATACTTTTCTGCTCCCACAATTGTAGCGCGGCGCAGCAAATCTTCTACGCCGATTACTGAAACTAAAGCTGAGTCTTTCAACAAAGCAATACTTTCATTCACCAAAGCAGGCAAAATATTTTTTAATGCTTGCGGCAAGATAATATCGCCCATCATTTGTTTGTAGGGAACGCCGAGGGATTCTGCGGCTTCTTTTTGACCTTTATCTACTGCTTGAATTCCGGCGCGGATGGTTTCGGAAATATAAGCCCCAGAATTCAGGAAAAAAGTAATCACGCCAGCTTGCAGCGCCGATATATTATAGCCCGTAAGCTGCGGCGTTGCAAAATAAACTAAAGTCAACTGCAAAATTAGCGGTGTTCCGCGAAAAATTGAAGTGTAGGCAGTGCCGAACCAAGCCAGCGGTTTAATGCTGGAAATTTTGAACAGAGACAGCACGATTCCCCAGATAAATCCGAGAAATGCCGACAGCAATGTAAAAGTTAGCGTTACCCAAATGCCGGACAAAATATAAGGCAAACTCGGCAAGATTTTGCCAAAATCTAACCCGAATTTTGCTGGGACAGCAGGCTGATTTGCTTGAGCAGGTTCTTGCGGAATCGGTCGAGAAAACCACTTAGTAGCTAGTTCCTTAATTTTACCGCTGGCTTTCATTTGCTGGAGGACTCGGTTGAATTCTGGAACTAATCTCGAATTTTTGCCAAAGGCGATCGCCGAACCGCTTTCTTCAGTATTCGGGATTGTGTTAAATTCCAAGTCCGGGTTCGCTTCTGCATAACCAGTAGCGACAGTATCCTCAATCACTCCCGCCGCGAGACGGTTCGCTTTAACTTCTTGAATGATATCAGGAATTCTATTGAGAGCAGCCAGTTGCACACCTGGCATTTTTTTCACAGCTTCTTGCTGAATGCTTCCGAGTTGAACACCTACTTTTTTCCCGGCTAAATCTTCAGCTTTGGTCAAATTGCTGCCTTTATTGGCGACAATTGTATTTTGAGCTTCGTAGTAAAGGTCAGAAAAAGCAACATTTTTTTTCCTTTCTGCTGTGGGAGTCATTCCGGCCATCACAAAATCGGCTCTTTTGGCCTGCAAAGCGGGAATTAAGCCGTTAAAATCCATGCCAATTACTTTGAGCTCGTAGCCTAATTTTTTAGTAATATATTTGGCAATGTCGATGTCAAAACCGATGATTTCGTTGCCACTAACAGCCGTATCTTTAAATTCATAGGGCGGGTAGTCTGGGGCAGTCGCCAGTGTTAAAGTTTTGTTGGCTTGGGCGTAGCTGGCGATCGCAATTAAACAAAAGGCGATCGCGATCGCCGCCGCCAGCATTGATTTTAATTTTAAACGTTTCATATCGAACATTGTCCTAAAACATCCCCTCGCCCAGAAAATATACCACACATCGGAATCAAGTCACCTTTGTAAAGGAAGATATACTCTTGGACGCACCGCTTGCCAGAAACCGGGTTTGATGGACAAACAAACTGCATACTTAGCCTTTAACAAGGGTAAAAAACCCGGTTATCAAGGTATTAATGCGCCCAGGGCTAAAGAGAGATAATTGTGCCACCAACTTATATTTAAAAAATGTCCGGAATGCACATTTTTTAACATTTTAGAAAGTAAAGGTTGTCCGCACAACTCCCACCCATGTTGTACCGTTGTCCTAGTTGCGATCGGTATTTGTAATCATCCAGCATATTCCATTTATATGTGGTACAAGGTATTCACTAGATCAGAGCAAAAGCTGATTGGGCGCGGGTTCCTTACGATTCGTTGGAACTGATCTCGAATCGGATTGTGAATGAGGTTAAGGGGGTGAACCGGGGGGTTTACGATATTACTTCTAAGCCGCCGGGAACGATCGAGTGGGAGTATTACCATTGTCGATTATTGATTTTCGATTTGGATAAATGCCGTCTGTAAGTCCTGTGTTAATTACAGGACTTACACAGAAAATTTATAGTCTAAGAGTCAACTGTCAACTGTCAACTGTGTTGAATAGTGTTGCAAAAATGCTTCCAGTTCTGTCCGTCCTTGTTGGGTAATTGAGTTGTAGAAAACTTCTTTTTGTCCATTGGGAGTGTAGAAACGATAGAAGCGTCGATCTCGATCGATTTGTCGCAGGTATACTAAGGGAACGCCAACAGATGCAAGGAGTCGGGCTTTTTTGCGATCGCGCTCCTGCACCTCTGGGCGATCGTGCCAATGAGATTGACATTCTATCACCAGTTTGGCTTTGCGACTACCACCACAGCCGCGTTCCATCAAGGCGATATCGACTCTGGAACTCACCCAAAATTTCCAAAGTTCAATGGGAAGACGGGTGAAAGTTTCTGGACGGGAACAAATGATTTCTAGGGGAATTTGGGGACAGTAACGGAAGCGATCGCCTAAAATCATCTCTAGAATATCGATAGCGATCGTTTCTAACTCGTTGATAATTTCCCCGCTTTGGAATTGGGGAAATGAAGACAAAGAATTGTCACAGTCAAAGGCGTATAGCATTAGTTTTATCTCCAATTAGGGTGAGTGGGAATTAAAGGGGTTGTAGACGACTGTCCAAGCGTTTGCACCAAGAGCGGTAGCAGTCCAAGCGCCCTTCTGGTAAGGTTTGCCTTCTTTCCGAGCGCGGTAGAGAGTTGTGGTGGATACCTCCAACAGTTGTGCGGCTCTATGGGTTGTGCAGGATTGCTCTATTACAGTTGGTTGGGATTGGAGTTTTACCCTTCTCTTTTTGTTAAGGGAGTCGATGGGAGTAGGTGGCTCGTCTGGGAAAAGGCTGAGTTGAAAGGCTGTCATAAGCTGAACCTTTGAGTGCTAATGATTCAAGCCTATTGGAGTCAACTGGATTTCTCCAGAGCAAAACGGTTCAGAAAAAAGTGAACTGATCTGAACTGGTCAAGAAACTTGATGCTGACTATGCTAGGGATAGTTTTGATTGAGATTTTGCGCCTGTGCTGTTGTCCCGCCGTGGACTCAAGTCCACGGCTCATAGCGAAAGTCCACTCAAGTGGACTGAAGAGCGCTTTTTTGGGTCAGCATTTAGTCCTCTTTTAGAGGACTTTCGCTATGAGCCAGGGGTTTAAACCCCTGGCGGGCTATGCAACTGATGCAAAATTCCCAATTTCATCCACTCTAGTTGTTAGGAATGAGTCAAACTATGGCATCTCGCAGTGTTCGGATTGATGGCGCAGGTTTGGATAAAGTTCGTCAACAGATGGCTGAATTGGAAAAGCCACTAAATCCAGACAAACGAGGTTGGTCTAAAGAAAACCTTGTAAATCAGGCTTATGTGAGTATCAGTACCGTACAACGCTTTCTGGATGGCAAGCCGTGCGATCGCGGTACTGTCATCTCAATTCTTAAAGCATTAGAATTTGAACCCATAAACTTTATTGCCGAACATGACTCAAGCTTGCAAAATTCCGATCGAGAGCCACAGCCAAAAATTACCATTGATTGGCAGCGAGTTTGCCAATCAATGTTAAATGAACAGCAAGAGGAGCAACGCTTTAGACGAAGAGCGACAGAAATGGGATTTGAAATCAATGTTTTTGTACCGCTAGGTTTAATCAAACGGAAACAGCAGCAGCGTCGCAGTGGCAATGTGCCTATGGAACTGTTACATCAATTAGAACCGGAAGTTGTTACCCGAATTTACGAGCATGATGAATTCATGACTGACGTTATTGGACAAAACCCTACTGGAAAAAATAAACATATTGCTATTGTCGGCGAACCAGGAGCAGGAAAGACAACGCTGTTAGATAAAATCGCCACTCACATTCAGGAAAATAATCAAGATTTGCCGATTTGCATTGCGCTGGCAAGTTTGCAAGGAAAGACACTGAAAGACTATATCCTTCAGGAATGGTTGCCGGAAGCTATGGCTCTGGTTTATCCTGATATTGATGTAGAGAAGTCTCACAAAACATCTCTACAGAAACGGTTGCGTCATGGTGGGGTGTGGCTGTTACTCGATGGTGTTGATGAAATGGCTGTAGGGCCGAATAGTTGTTTGTCCTTAGAGGAAATTAGAAACCAGCTTACTGATTGGTTGGGTAATGTGCGGGTTGTTTTGACCTGTCGAACCAATGTTTGGGATGCCCGTCTCAACAATCCCCTCACAGGTTTTGATACTTACAAAACTCAAGAATTTAAACCAGAGCAAGTAGATGATTTTATTCAGCAGTGGTTTGCTGAAGCAAAAAATATTCAACGGGGACAGGAGTTACAGGAAAAGCTGCAAGAACCGCAAAAAGAACGCATCCGCCAACTCGTAAAAAATCCGCTTCGCTTATCTCTACTGTGTCAAATATTCAGCCAGAATAAGCAAGCCGAATTACCCGAAACTAAAGCAGAACTATATCAACACTTTGTCCGTTATTTCTATGAGTGGAAACCATCCCAATCGGTTATTGATTGGGCAACTCAACCAGGTTTACGAGAAGAATTACATCAAGCCCTCGGTCGTTTGTCTATAGCAGGATTGGATAGCGATGCTAGATTTCGGTTGCCACTGAGTTTAATTCAGCAAGAAATGGGCGATAGGCTGTTTAAATTAGCCTGGGATCTCGGTTGGCTGAATTTGGTAGATCGAGAAGCTGCAACAGATGAATCTGTTTACGCATTCTTTCATCCTACATTCCAGGAATATTTTGCTGCCTTGGCGATCGATGATTGGCATTTTTTCCTAAATCACGTTCCTCATAATCCAGATGAAGGTATTTATCGCATTTTTGAACTGCAGTGGAAAGAAGTAATTATATTATGGTTTGGAAACAACAATAAAAACAGAGATAAGTTTATTGAGTTGTTAACAAGTTTTAATGATAGATGTGGTATTGAGAATTTTTATGGCTACAGAGCTTATTTTTTGGCTGCGTGTGCAATCTCTGAATTTACAATTTATGAACGAGCAGATGAAATTGTGGAGAGACTGTTTCAAATCGGATTTAGTAACATCGGTGAAGAATTGCATTATTGTGTAGAAGATGCCGCTAGAGAAGTATTTAAAAAAACCGATCGCCTGAAAGCAATTAATTTATTAACCAAATTAATTCGTGAAGAAAAAGAACATAAAATTACATTGGAAAACCAATCTTTTCGTCTTCGGGGAAATGCAGAGAATACCCATGAAGCTGCTAAGATATTAACCAAGCTTGACCCTGGAAACAAATTAGCAGAAGACCTTCTGGAAAATGTAATCAGTTTTTATACTGCAATGGATTGTTCCTGGGGTATGGATCGGGAAGATGCTCTTTCGTCTGCTCATTCATTAGTATATGGTTTACCATTTAAAGGTGAGCCTATAAAAGTTGAATTTAAAATCGAGAATGAGAGTATTAAGGTTATTAAGCTTTTAGATAAATTAACAAAAAGCGACTATAATGAATACACCTTTAAAGATATTTTAAAGTCCTCTAAAGATAAGAAGCTTAAATCAAGTAAAGAATTTATTGCAAAATCTCTAGTTAATTTATTGTGTAATAGTGAAGACGATATGGGCTGTTTCGCGGCAACTTTAAAATTTACAAAAATGATTCAGTATGAAATGTTCCCATTGGTAGTTGAAGGACTAAGAAATTGTCTATACAGGAAAACTGACAAAGATGATGTCGATCGATATTTCCATTGCTATGGAGTTATCTGGCACTGCGCCCAAAAAATGAGTTATCCAGAGTTTTATAGTGCATGGCACAGTCAACCATTTACTATAAATGCAAAAGTATCCGACAACATCCTAGTTAGCAAATCCAACACTAATCAAGTCCTAAACTTTGCCGAATTTCCAGAAGTCCTGCCTTCTGCAATTGTCAGCGACCCAATGCTCAATCAAGCAGTACAACTGATTTGTATTGATGGTAGCGAATTTAACCCTCTAGATAATCCTGCCACTGATATCTATATCCAAATGGTAGAGCAAGGTTGTCCAGAACGACAAGAAGGAACACCCACAACTATGCCACTGCTCAAAGCCTATTGGCGACTGAATTTGAGAAACCTAGAAAAACGAGTTGCGTTGGTGTTCTACAATTCTAAAATCGATCGCGAATTCAGCAAACCTTTTCTAACTGCACTGAGTGCTTTTGGAGGCACGATCGCAATCATCACCGATCGACCATGCGACAATGTAAAACGCATTTCTCCTAACCATCCGAATCTCATCGATGCAGTTTTGAAATGGCTGCAGCGATCGATTTTGGAGGCTTGAATTTTGATTTAAGGAGAAGGCGATCGCTTTTTCACCAACTCAGGCGCGATCGCACTCACTCCCCCAAATCCAACTCGATCGAAACATTTCTTCATCTTTCTCTGAATTAAGAGAATCGTCCGCTAAAACAGAGTAGGAGAATTTCCGCTACGATCGAGAGTAGATAGGCTAGCACCAGATAAAATAAAGTAAAAATTCCATCCGCACTACCCGTTGAGATGGCTGCGAGCTCTCGGTTCAAAAGTGGAGATTTTGCTACCTTGGCATTTGCGGGGGGAAATGGCTACAGAAATTCAAAATACTTGGAATTTATACAAATAGAAAGACAGAAATCGACGACAGCCGATCGATCTATTGTGGAAAACTTGCCGATTTCTGGGGAAAACCCCCCTTTTCCTGTGGAAAACTGCTACTAAATTAAGTGCGATCGCTCTAACCCGATTGATAGGATTTAAAAAATTGGAGGAATTGCGGTAAGTAAAAATACTTTCCCGATTCTTCAATTAATCGGTGTATCCGTGTCAAAATCACTGGTTGTGCCTTCATTTTTCAGAATCGTAGCTAATTTGGTCGGACTCGTAAGCCGGCGGCTCAACGTGAATTAAGATGCGTACAGGGCTGAAACGTTCTTCCAAACGGGCTTCTACTTCTTCTGTAATCCGGTGAGCTGTTTCTACATCGACAGCATCGACAATCATGTGCATATCAATAAATACTTGACGCCCGATCGCACCGCGAGAGGCGATCGAGTGACAGTTGACAACTCCGGGTACATCCATTGCGATCGCCTGGATAGTTTCCGGTGCGATCGCCATTTCATCCACCAACCAAGGCAGATTTTCCCTTAAAACTTTCCAACCGCTGCTAAATACCAAAACAGCCACAGGAAAAGACAAAAACACGTCTAGGGATTGCAATTGAGGTATATTCCAAACCTGCCCTTGCCAAACACCAATCAACCCAGCAATTACCATAATTGTCACCCAAACATCGCTCATCGTGTGCTGAGCGTCAGCCACCAAAATCGCGCTACCGAGACGTTTCCCAACCCTGCGCTCGTAAAAAGTGACAAAAATATTAATCCCCAGTACAATCAGCAATATCCACAGTTCATTTGGGGATATTTTGACAACTGTGCCACCTTTGAGCAACCTTTCAACAGCGCCGCTGAGAATTTCAAAACAGGCAATTCCCAGAAAAACAGCTATTCCCAGAGCTCCGAGAGCGTCAAATTTCTGGTGTCCGTAGGGATGATCGCGATCGGGCTGCGGATTGGCATAATGATTAGTTACCAATCCTAAAATATTATTAGCGCTGTCTGTGACGCTGTGCAAAGCATCTGCCAGCAAACTGAGGGAACCAGTCAGCCATCCCACGGCTGCTTTAATTGCCATCACCAGCAAATTTAGCAATAAGGTAATGATTAAGACCTTGCGGATTTCGGAACGGTTATCGGCTACCATAAAATCTCCTCGATCTGCCGTCAAGTTTCTCACTTCTAGCTTAAAGCCGATCAAGTCATAACAGGTTAAAAGTATTGCAGAATCTAGCTTACGACTAGATTTATATTCATTAATTTAGCCACGCTTCTTGAGATTAATTTTAATTAATAGCATTCTCGCAGTCCAATTGAGCGGGAATGTACTTCTTTTGGGTTACTATATCTTTTATCATTAACAATTGTATGTTAAATTTCATTGCCCATGTCTCTTTCTCCGCTGACACTGAATTTAGTCGAAGGTTCTGTCTCCTTTAGCTTTTCCCCGCAAGCCGCGCGGGATTTGCAAAGCGAAATTGCAGCTTTGATGGAAAGCTTGAAAGCTGTAGCCGCCAAAACTGCTGGCGCTAAAGCTTCTCCCCAAAAACCGATGGAATATCGGTATGCAGGAGATGTATTTTTGGAAGTTTTCTGCAACCCGAATATCTGGCCAACTCCTTTTGCTGCGAAAGTGCTGATTACGGTTAGGGACGATCGCCTGCGCGTCACCACCGAAGCCGAACTCAGCCGCCTGCGCGACGATCTCGCACAGTATATCGAACAAGTCAGTTGAGATGCTTCAACCTGAAACCCGCCCGTTTGTCAAGGTTAAATGCCTGATAAATTAGCGGGTTTTATCACAGCGAAAATAGTTTTGGCTTCAGTAGGGTGCGTCAGCTAGGGTTCTTTTATCCGATAATTGAGAGACTTTCTTCTGACGCACCCTAGGACTAATTGGCTTAGTAAGGTACGTCAGCTAGGTTTCTTTTATCGGTAATTGAGAGACTTTCTTCTGACGCACCCTAGGACTAATTGGCTTAGTAAGGTGCGTCAGCTAGGATTTTTTTATCGATAATTGAGAAACTCTCTTCTGACGCACCCTAGGACTAATTGGCTTCAGTAGGGTGCGTCAGCTAGGGTTCTTTTATCGATAATTGATAGACTCTCTTCTGACGCACCCTAGGACTAATTGGCTAGGTTTCTTTTATCGATAATTGATAGACTCTCTTCTGACGCACCCTAGGACTAATTGGCTTAGTAAGGTGCGTCAGCTAGGGTTCTTTTATCGGTAATTGAAAGACTCTCTTCTGACGCACCCTACGACTAATTTATAATTGCTAGTTTTAGTTTTTGGTCAGGGGATAGCTATCTGCCGGCGAAGCCGACCATTCCCACATTGAACCTGCATAATTCTTAGCATTAAATCCGAAACTTGTCAAGACACAAGTCAACCATGCAGACCTAACTCCCCCAGTACAATAACTCACAATTTCAGTTGACTGCGAAACTCCTTTCTGCTGCAACATAGCGACAATTTTCTCGCGTTCCAGCAGTTTTCCCTGTTTGTCCATTAACTGTTTGTAATAGAGATGCACCGCACCGGGAATGTGACCGCCCCTGGTTTCTCCGTAAGGCGTTTTACCTGAATATTCTCGCGGTTCCCTCGCATCAACAACTGCTAAATTATCATTACCTAAAATAGCTTTTAAATCATCCCGATTGATTTCCCAATTCGATCGGCGAGATACAATAAAATCTCCTGGCTGCGATGGATGATTTGTGCGCTTTGTGCGATCGATTCCAGCTTTAACAAAAGCTCGATATCCTCCATCGACAAACACAGCTTTTTCGTGTCCCAAAGTTCGCAGCATCCAAACAATCCGCCCGTCTTCGCCCCAGCCTTTCGCGGAATCCGCAATGACAATGACTGGTTGGTCTTGACAAATTCCCAATGCTTGCAATTTTTCTGTTAAAACTGCATCATCTTCGATAATTTTACCTTGGTGCGGAAAGTCGGAACAGGCAAATTGCTGCCAAGTTACGGGAATAGCTGGCGGCAGACGGCAAAACCACTTTAAAATAGGTTCGCGAGCATCAAGCAGAGTCGCTCCTCCTAACAGTAATTGCTTAGCCAAATCTGCGCTGACAATCCAATTATCTGCTAAATTACACATAAATTAAAGATAGTTTATTTAACAACTTTTGCTGTTTTAGCAGCACAGTTTAAAACCCCATTAGTATTAATGGGATTAGCTGGTTTAATCTTGCCGGGAGCTACATTTACACACAAAATTGTTTGCCTCTTGTTGCCTACTAAAAAAACTCCTCCCACAAAACTTTTGAGATTAGCTTGATTCGACACTGCATAATTAAATACAGCTTTGTTCCCGGTATTAATTGAATATTTGTAATGAGCTGTGTCAGCTTTAATGCGACCTAGACCTAGATTGGCAACAGAATTTGTAAAACCCGTATTGTTTGCATAGTAGGCTTGCTGAGCTTTATTCATCGCTGCCACATATTGTTTAGCTGCTGATTCCTGAGCTTTCAAGGTTGGCGACAATTGAGCCTGAGCGACTGTAGCAAAAACTACTGGCAAAGTTATAGCTGCGATCGCAACTTTCCTCTGCCGATTGCGACAGCTACGAATCCGGCTTGTAGCATTGCTGCAAATTTGAGTCGCGCTAGGAAAACAGAACTGCTTTGTCCTGACAGTTGTTTGGCGTTTCCCTAAAAATTCTCCCTCAATCTTTCCCTGAAATTTATCGGCAAACCTACTTGATAAAAGCGGGATTGTTTGCAATAACTTTGCGTGAATAGAGCGGGTGAGTAACATACAATTAAACTAATTGTTTTGCTTGAAACTGTTTCAACTCTCCAGGAGCAACCGTGCCGTGTTCTGTAATAATTCCTGAAATTAATTCGGCCGGAGTTACGTCAAAAGCGGGATTGTAAAATTCTACACCCTCTGGACAAATTCGCGTAGTTCCAACTTGATACATTTCCACAGCATCGCGTTCTTCAATGGGGATTTGGCGGCCGTCTGAAAGTTCAAAATCAATTGTTGATAAAGGTGCGGCGACAAAGAAGGGGACGTTGTGAGCTTTGGCAACAATTGCTAAACTGTAAGTACCAATTTTATTGGCTGCGTCGCCGTTAGCAGCGATTCTGTCTGCACCGACAATTACTGCGTGAATCATGCCGAGTTTCATGCAGTGGGCGGCCATATTGTCGGCTATTAATGTGACGGCAATTCCTTCTTGCACGCATTCCCAAGTTGTGAGTTTTGCACCTTGGAGACGGGGACGAGTTTCGTCTGCAAATACTCTGCCGAGTCTGCCTTCTCGCCAAGCAGAACGAATTACACCTAATGCTGTTCCGTAGCCTGCTGTAGCTAAGGCACCGGCGTTGCAGTGAGTTAGTAAGTTCAATTTTTCGGGTGTTGCTGGCAGAACTTCTAAGCCTTTGTCGCCGATATCTTTGCAAGTTTGCAAGTCTTCGGCTTGAATGGTTTTAGCCATTTCTAACAAAGTTTTTTGGATTTGTTCGACGGAACCGCTAGTTTTTTCGGCTGTTTTGAGCATTCGGGATATCGCCCAAAACAAATTAACGGCTGTGGGACGAGTCGATCGCAATAATTCACCAACTTGTTCTAGTTTAGCGAGAAATTCGGTGCGATCGCCCGTTTCAATTTCCCTCGCGCCCAAATACATGCCGTAGGCTGCCGCTACGCCGATCGCCGGAGCACCTCGGACTATCATAGTTTTAATCGCCTCAGCCATATCTTGAGAGTGGCTAATTTCGACTACACCATATTCTTGCGGCAGTCGGTTTTGGTCAATTAGCACAACTCGGTCTTCTTTCCAAGTGATGGGGGAAACTGGGGAGTTTTGAGCGGTCATCAATTTCAGTTATGTGAGGGACAAGTTTCTATGATGCCATGAAGGCGACTATTTCTCTATATTATGGGTGACAGGCTGGATTTGCCAAAATCCCTGGCCTGCGGTTTGATATTTGAGATGGAAGAATTGCTGGATACTTACTACTTTTTTCTGGGTTTGGAACTTCCATATAGCTGGCTTCCTGTCACAAAATTGTACTGAGTCAAAAAAATAACATTAAATTTTGTAAATTATATTGACATTTTTAGAAATATTTCCGGAATGGGGAACAAGCTACCTGTACCAGCAGTCTGATTTTTTAAGTTGAAAATGAAAAAGTGCGATCGACCAACTTTCGCTCTCCAAAAACTTCAAAAAAAATCACAAAAATAGATAATTGTCAAGTTTTGCCTGTGCAACTTTTATTGAGTTGAAGGCTGATTTTGTGGTAGCGGTATTTGTGCTTGGAAGTTGGGCGACGATCGCACGGAAACAACAATTTGAAAACCTACTTAGGTGCATGAGAGAAAGGTAATTATGAAAAACCAACAAATAGTATTTGTAGATGCAGCCGTTGAAGATTGGCAGAGTCTGGCTGCGGGTGTGAAACCGGGTATAGAGGTTATTTTAGTCGAACGCACGCGGGACGGCATCGAACAAATTTCCGAAGCATTGCAAAGCCGCAAAGGTATAGAAAGCGTTCACATTATTTCTCACGGGGAATCGGGAAGTTTGCAGCTAGGGCAAACTAAGCTGAATTTCGACAATTTAGAAACATATCGCGACTGTTTGCAGCGGTGGTTTTCGTCATCTGTAAACTCAATTAAAAATCGATTTGAAATTCTGCTCTACGGATGTAACGTAGCAGCGGGTGAAAAAGGAGCAGCTTTTGTACAACAACTGAGCAAGTTAACAAAAGCTAATATTGCTGCTTCGGCCGATGCTACCGGGAGCGCGCAAAAAGGTGGAAACTGGTTGCTTGAATACGCTACTGGAGCGATTAAAGCTGGATTGGCGATCGAGCCAGAGGTAATGGCAAATTACGCGCATACCTTGGCGATATTCACTGTTAGGAATACCAACGATGCAGGGCCGGATTCGCTGCGACAAGCGATTACGGATGCGAATGCCACTGCCGCACCGCCGCCGCACAATATTAACTTTGCCATTCCCGGTGCAGGCGTTCAGACGATCGCACCCCTCTCAATCTTGCCCAATATTAACGTTCCCACAATCATCAACGGCACTACCCAACCGGGGTTCGCCGGCACCCCCCTCATCGAAATCAATGGAGCTGGTGCAGGTGGTGTCAGCGGTTTTCGGGTCTTGGCCGGTGGCGGTGGCAGCACCTTGCGGGGATTGATAATTAACCGCTTCGGCAACACCGGCATCTCCCTCGAAAGCAACGGCAACACCGTAGCGGGAAACTACATCGGTGTCGATGCAGCAGGTACCGCGGCCTCGCCCAACGCCTTATTTGGTGTCGCCGTTCAGAATGGCGGCAGCAATAATATTATCGGGGGGATTGCCGCGGGCGATCGCAACGTCATTTCTGGAAATACTGCCGATGGCGTCATCATCGTCGGCGGTACGGGGGGCAACCAAGTGCTGGGCAACTACGTCGGCACCAACGCCGCAGGCACCGCCGCCTTGCCCAACGCCAGCGGAGTTACCGTCAACGGCGTACCGAACAACACTATTAACGGGAATGTCATTTCCGGCAACAGCAATAGTGGTACGGTCATTCTCAATCCCGGTGCGACGGGCAACATTCTGACAGGCAACTTCATCGGCACTAATTTTGACGGTACCACTGCTGTCCCTAACACTAATGTCGGCGTAGTCATTGGGGGAGGTGCAACCAACAATACCGTTGGCGGAACGACCCCAGCCGCCCGAAACATTATTTCCGGCAACAGTGGCGGTAATGGTGTCGTCCTTATTGGGCCCACCACTGTCGGCAACTCGTTGTTTGGCAACTTCATCGGCGTTGCTGCCAACGGTACGACTCCGCTGCCCAATGTTACCGGGGTATTTATTCCTGATGGCGCAAGCAATAATGCGATCGGCGGTACAGTGGTAGGTCAAGGAAATACGATCGCCAGCAACCTCCTTTCGGCAGTAAACATCCTCGCCGGTACCGGCAACAGCATCCAAAACAACTCCATCTTCGCTAACGGCGGCCTAGGAATCGACCTCGGCAACAACGGCATCACCGCCAACGATGCGGGCGACGCCGACACAGGCGCTAACAACCTGCAAAACACCCCCGTACTAACTACCGCTACCGCCAGCGCAGGCAGCGCCACCGTCGCGGGAACCTTCAACAGCACGCCCAGTACCAATTTCACCCTCCAATTTTTCGCCAACAACCCCCCCGGTACCCAAGGTCAAACCTTGATTGCTTCTGTCCCGATAACGACAGACGCGGCCGGCAACGCCACCTTCAATCAAACCTTCCCAGCAGCAGTCACCGCAGGGCAATTAATCACCGCCACAGCAACAGATGCCGCCGGCAACACCTCCGAATTTTCCGCACAGCCGATTCCCGTTGTCGTACCGCTGAGTACCATCACCGGTATCAAATTTAACGACATTGACAGCAACGGCACTCAAGCCGCCGGAGAACCTGGTGTCCCCGGAGTGACTGTTTTCCTTGACACTAACAACAACACCATTCTCGATGCGGGAGAAACTTCGGCAACGACAGGTGCTGACGGCAGCTTCAATTTCCCCAACTTGCCCGCAGGCACTTACAACGTTCGGGAAGTTGTGCCAGCCGGCAGCCAATCAACTACTCTCAACCCGGTTTCGGTGACGCTGGCGGCGGGTCAAACGACTCCGGTGAGTTTCGGCAATCAATCAATACCTGCGGTACTGGGAAGCATTACTGGTATCAAATTTAACGACAAAGACGGCAACGGCACTCAAGCAGCCGGAGAACTCGGTGTCGCCGGAGTGACTGTTTTCCTTGACACTAACAACAACACCATTCTCGATGCGGGAGAAACTTCGGCAACGACAGGTGCTGACGGCAGCTTCAATTTCCCCAACTTGCTCGCAGGCACTTACAACGTTCGGGAAGTTGTGCCAGCCGGCAGCCAATCAACTACTCTCAACCCGGTTTCGGTGACGCTGGCGGCGGGTCAAACGACTCCGGTGAGTTTCGGCAATCAATCGATACCTGCGCTACTGGGAAGCATTACTGGTATAACATTTAACGACTCCGACGGCAACGGCATTCAAGGTGGGGGAGAAACTGGCTTAGCCGGAGCGATTGTTTTCCTCGACACGAACAATGACGGCATTCTGGGCGCTGGAGAAACTTCGGCAACAACTACCAGTCCTCTGGGCAGCTTCAATTTCCCCAACTTGCCCTCCGGTACTTACAGCGTCCGGGAATTCCTGCCACGTGAGAGCCAGCCGACTACTCCCAATCCAGTTTCGGTGACGCTGGCTGCTGGCCAAACTACTCCTGCTGTGGTGAATTTTGGCAATCTCCTACTCTCAGATCCCCCTCTTCCACCACTTGTTGGCAGCATTACTGGTATCAAATTTAACGACATTGACGGGAACGGCACTCAAGCAGCCGGAGAACTTGGTGTTGCCGGAGTGACTGTTTTCCTCGACACCAACAACGACGGCATTCTCGGTACAGGAGAAACTTCGGTAACTACGGATGCTAACGGCGGCTTTACTTTCCCCAGCTTGTCAGCAGGCACTTACAACGTTCGGGAAGTTGTACCGACTGGAACTCAACAAACTACTCCCAACCCGCCCCCAGTTACTTTGGCAGCAGGACAAACTACTCCTGCTACAGTTAATTTCGGCAACCAAGCGATACCGACTCCGACTCCGACTCCGACTCCGACTCCGACTCCGACTCCAACTCCGACTCCCGCTCCAACTCCGTCTCCAACTCCGATTTTGACTCCGACTCCCGTGCAGCAAGGCAGCATCAGCGGTCTTAAATTCAACGATGCCAACGGCAACGGTACTCAGGATGCGGGGGAAACGGGTCTTTCGGGATGGCAAATTTTCCTTGATGCTGACGGGAACAACTCTTTAGATGCGGGTGAAACAGTTGTTACTACTGATACTTCTGGTAATTACAGCTTCACCAACCTCAACTCCAACACTCCTTACAACGTGCGGGAAGTGCAGCGGACTGGTTGGACGCAAACTACTGCTAATCCGGCTACGGTTAATCTGGGTAGCGGTGACAGTCGTAGTGGAATTAACTTCGGCAATTTCCAAAATATTAGCATCTCCGGCAGCAAGTTTAATGACCTCAACAACAATGGGGTTTTGGAGGCTCAAGAACCGCGATTGCCGAACTGGCAAGTCTTCCTTGATGCTAACGGCGACGATTCTTTGAATAATGGAGAAGTTAACACTGCGACTGATAGTTTAGGTGGCTACAGTTTTACTAATTTAGGCCCGGGAACTTATCGAGTTCGGGAAGTCAATCAACCGGGTTGGACGCGAACTACTGCTAATCCGGCTGATATTATTGCTGTCAGCGGCACGAATGTTAGCGATATTAACTTTGGCAATTTCTTCGCCCAAACACCAACACCAACACCTCAAGCTGGAATAGATGCCGACTGCATTTGTGCGGAAATTGTTTTGCCAAATATTGCCAGCGTGCGGGGTCCGAATTTTGTTAGCAATAGCTTCGACGGTACTAACGGCAGCGATACTATTCTCGGCAGCAGTAACGCTGATGAAATCAACGGTTTTGACGGCGATGATTTGTTGGCTGGATTGCGGGGAAATGACAATATTTATGGGGGACTTAACAGCGATTTGCCTGTCGGCCCAAATATAGACAGGGACTTGCTATTTGGCAACGAGGATAATGATTACATCAACGGTGTTGCTGGAGATGATTTAATCTTTGCGGGCGAAAACGACGATGTTGTTTACGGTGGCAAAGATGATGACATCATTTTCGGAGACAAGGGGAGTGATACTTTAATTGGCGATGAGGGCGAGGATACTATCTACGGGGGAACTCTTAACTCTTTGGACTCGGATTTGACCGGCAACGATTTGCTGTTTGGTTTAGCGGGCGATGATTTCCTCAGCGGGGAAGAAAATCAAGATACGATCGCAGGTGGTGACGGTAATGATACCGTGCGGGCAGGTAAGGGCGATGACGTAGTTCTGGGCGAATCGGGTAACAACCTGCTGTTTGGCGATGAAGGGAACGATACTATCTGCTGTGGCGACGGGGAAGATACTGTGTACGGAGATATTGGCAGCCCTCTTCCCATTGGTTCTGCTGGCGGACAAGACCAAATCTGCGGCGGTTTGGGTAACGATTTGCTGTTTGGCAATGAAGGTCAGGATACCGTCAATGGCGATGCTGGGAATGATACTCTTTACGGCGGCAAGGATGAGGATAGTTTGCTCGGCGGTGCTGGGGATGATTTCTTGTTTGGAGATGAGGGGAATGATACTCTGATTGGAGGTACTGGGAATGATCGATTTATGTTGGGTATTGACCTCGGCAGCGAGACTATTTTAGACTTTCAATACGGCTTCGATTCGATCGGCTTAATGGGTGGTCTGAATTTCTCGCAACTGAGCGTTGTTGCGGAGAATAGTTCTACTCTGATCCGAGTTACCGGTTCGGGTCAACTCTTAGCGACTCTGAGCAATGTGCCCGCAAGCCTGATTACTGCTACGGATTTTACTCTCCTGTAGCGCGATTAGGTGAGAATATTGTAGGGACGATGGATTAAGAGACTGTTGGCAAATAAAAAAAGGGTGAAACCAAACATTTTACAGCAGATTCCACCTTGTTTGTGAAGTACACCCCTGATCCATGAATCCCCGTAGGGAAAAGGCATTGCCTTTTCCCTACTACTTTATGAACCTGGAATACGCTGTATAATCATGGCAAATAAACTCTGATGAGCCAGAAGTAATATCGTTTTCGGTTGCACAGCGCCGTGTCCTACCTGGGGAGTATCTCAATGAAAGCAACCAAGCTAGAAATTGGAGTTTTGAGGCAGGAGACAGGAGGCTCTCTGCCCCCCTAAGTCACCACAACCTGCTGTACCTCGTTTCAGACCCCAATCAGCCTAAACCCGTCTTCCTCGCGCACAGCCTGCTGCTTGATGAGCAAATTACCCGCTTTCTATTGGGAGAAAAAAGACAAAATAGCTTGCCCCATATACCCTACGGGTTGCCATGCACTACTTTGAGAAATCGCTTTTCTCTCTAAACTTTTGCGGCCGCCATCACCAAAGCATCACTGAGGCTTCGCCAGGAGCCAAGTTAGAGTATAAGCGGATTCTCAGCACATACCGTCGACCTTTATAAAGCCGAACATTGATTTGTGAATTCAAGTCTGTGCCACTGTCGTCGTCACCAGCAACATACTTCAAATCACCACTCTGATCCTCGAACAGAACCATGACTGTATCTGCTTTGCCGAAAGTCGCAATTGTATAGCTTCGAGTAGCAGAAGGGTTAATCGCAAAGTTTTTCTGTTCAGCAGGCGCGAGGGACAGAATCTCCGAATGGAACGGTTTAAGTTCTGTATAATTCGAGTCATCAAGCGGGGGATAAAATAATCGTACCTGCGACACATCGTGCTCAGAAAGTCCGCCAGCCGGCTTTAATCCTTTGTGGTAATCCACAGGTTTCTCAATCAGTCCCGCTGCAAAAGCGTAGTGCATGATTGAGTTGGGGTCCCACTGTGACCCCTCAACTTCTCCTACTGAAAGCTTTTGGAGCACATTATAAAAAGTTGTCTCTCGGTCCCAATTGTTAGGAGGAGCACCAAAATATTTATAAACGGCTTCTTCGTCCCATACCATACCTGCAAACGGGTTTTGGTGTTCATGAGGGAAACCTAAGGCGTGGCCGATCTCGTGAACAGGGACATCTACCCCACGGGGATCTTGCCGAAGATCCCAGCCAAAGTTCATGGTTCGCTCGCCTTGCTTAGGAATATCGATCGCATCGCGGCCAAGAAATGAGAAAGCTCCATCCCCTTGCACAAAGCCGATTCTTATCTCTGCCTCGCTGATGTTCCGAACCTCCTCAAACTTGATACCAATCCCTACCTTTTTCCACACCTCAAACCCTTGGCGGACAATCTCCTTCTGCTCATTCGGGCCTGAATTTGGGCCACTCTCAAAAAAGTAATAACGTAATTTTGTACCGTTAACCCACTTCTTCTGGATTAACTGTATTAGACGAACACGCTCCGGCGACACGCTCGGATCGAAGATGCGTGGAGGAACCTTTGGCATAGCACAAAAATGTTGTGCTTCCTTGCCATATTCTGCGCTACCTGAGCCAGCTTTGAGGCAGAGCTTAGCTTCAAGTTGTTCGCTGTCGGGGCGACAAGTCACCTATAACGCTGATAGAATAAGCCTCATAGCTCTTATGCCTTGTTGATAATTAGGTA